>JANYKP010000565.1 GCA_025358195.1 Cyclobacteriaceae bacterium | reverse complement strand
GCAAGGGCAAGGAGTTCCGCACCACCATTGCCAACAATGCGATGATGATGTCGGCTGTCAACATGTATTTCAACTCCGGTGGATATGCACAACAAACCGGTGGTCAGCAAAACTGGAAGCAGACCAAACTGAAAGGTAATCGCGCCATCATTGAGTTTGATCAAAATACAGGATACAAGTTAAGTGTGCCGATGGGACAATCGTCTCTTATTGTATTTGAGGGCGTAAGTTTTGCCACAGAAAATGATATGATGGCTGCTGCCAGTTCCGTGGACATCGATGGCATCAAGAAGATGTTGGGCGAGCAGTAATCGTTGTTGAATGTTTTATATCCACAGACTAAATTGATTCAAATGAAAGCAATAATATTTCTTCTTTTTTGCGCCCCCGTTGTTACAAATGTTTGCGCGCAGGATTTTGATAAAAACATGGCTACTGCAAGGTCCTCGTACGCTGCCGGCAATCTGGAAGGTGCGCGCTTTGCCATGGAGCAATTGCTAAGCGATCTTGATGCTGCCATCGGCAAAGAGATTCTGAAGATGTTGCCCGCCCAAATGGGGGCGTTGAAATCCAACGCAAAAGATGATAATGTTTCGGGCAGTTCCGCGGGGATGGCCACCGGATTGTATGTTCACCGCATGTATGGATTGGATCCCAAAACTGCTGCGCTTGACATCATCAACAATTCTCCACTAATGAATTCAATCGGTATGATTCTGAACACACCGCTCATGGGTAGCATGATGAAAGATGAAAATCAGAAGACCTTAAAAATCCAGGGTTACAAATCGCTGCTTACAAAGACTCTTGACAGCGATACCGGCAAAACAAATTACGAATTGCAAATTCCAATGAACAACACCCTGGTTACCCTCAAGGTCGCTGACACGAATGAAGCCGAGATTACGGGCTTTGCGAATGCAATTCCATTGGCTAAGATTGCACAATTGGCACAATAGGAAATGAAGAATTATCCCGATAGCATCGGGAACGAATTACGAATAAGGAGCTAAACGGCTCCTTTTCTTTTACCAATTGCTTTCACTCATGACTATCGCGCTCTCCCTCTTGTTGGTCTTAGCCGCGATGATGCTTTCATTTGGCTACTTCTTGTCCGGACCAAAGTACCGCGGGCCGGTCACCGATCATTTTGATGGCAAAAAATTTTTCACCCCGGGGGTTAACCCAGCTAAAGGCCTTGGGGACGTACTACGATGGATGATGAATCGAAAACGTGCTGAATGGAAAGAACAAAAAGATATTCCCTTTGGTGAGGCGCCACCTCCAAGGGTAGGCCGGGGTACTCGCATCACCTTTGTTAATCATTCCACGTTTTTAATCCAGACGGATGGAATCAACCTGCTTACCGACCCGGTCTGGAGTGAGCGGACAAGCCCTTTTAAATGGGCAGGACCAAAACGCCTGCGACCTCCCGGCATCCGGTTTGAAGATCTTCCAAAAATTGATTTGGTGGTGTTATCGCACAATCACTACGATCACCTCGATCTCATCACGATGAAAAATGTATTTGAAAAACATAAACCCAAGATCATTACTTCATTGGGTGTGAAAGCGTATTTGGATAAAAACCAAATCACCGGCTCGACGGAACTCGATTGGTGGGAGGAGTGGCCACTGAATGACGCATTGAAAATACAAGCTGTACCAGCCCAACATTTCTCAGGACGTGGCATGTATGATCGAGATGCCACACTATGGAGTGGTTTTGTCATTAAAAGACCTGGAGGGAATATCTGTTTTGTCGGTGATACCGGTTACAATGAATCGATCTTTAAGGAAATAGGGAAACGGTGCGCTCCAATTGGAGTTGCACTGGTTCCTATCGGAGCCTACAAACCTGAATGGTTCATGTCTCCCATCCATTGCTCGCCGGAAGAAGCTGTGAAAATTCACCAGGAGTTAAAAGCAAAACAAAGTATTGCCACACACTTTGGAACTTTCCCATTAGCCGATGACGGCAGCGATGAATCTATTATCGGACTGAACAATGCTCTGCAACATCAAGGAATATCGCCAGAACAATTTATAGTTCTAAAAGAAGGAGAAGGTCGTGAGTTTTGAATCGTACCCTTGTCTCTATCCGAAACGGACAGGGAAGAGAAATTCATACGTGATTTCGCACAACGGTTTTAATCAGGTCTTTGATCGTTGATTCCTGTGTAATAGCCACTTCAGGCAGTTGCACATGCAATCTCCGCTCGGTCTCAAACAAGACCCAATTCAACTCCGCAACTGTAGCGCCCAGTGACTTGAAATCCGTCTTGCTCGTCAGCGATTTCGGATGAATTGCCACGGGTTTAAACCCGTGGCAATTTTGCCCTAATATTATAGGGCTTTAGCCCAAAGTGATGTAGTTTGAATGCAACAATTCGAAATGCGCGCCTCCTCTAGCCCCCACAATTGATTGGTAAATGAATTATCTTGGATCGTGACCTTCGACTACATCATCATCGGAGCCGGCTCCGCAGGCTGTGTTCTGGCCAATCGTCTCAGCGAAGACCCTGGAAAATCTGTTCTCCTTATTGAAGCGGGTGGAAAGGACAGGCATCCAATGATCCACATGCCGGGAGGCTACATGAAACTTCATCATAGTTCAGCCGATTGGAACTGCTACTACACAGAACCGCAACCGCACCTTAACAACCGAAAAATTTATCAGCCCCGTGGAAAAGTCTTAGGTGGATCGAGTTCAACCAATGCCATGGCGTACATCCGCGGCCAGCGAGAAGATTATGATCAGTGGGCATCAGTAGGTTGCACGGGCTGGAGTTACCGTGAGGTGCTCCCTTTTTTCAAGAAGTCGGAACACAACGAGCAATTTGAAAATGAATATCACACGAAAGGCGGACTCCTGAACGTGACCCAGGCGTACTGGTATCACACCAAACTGGGTGAGGCATTCATAAAAGCCTGTGCTGAAAAAGGAATTCCGCTTAACAACGATGTGAACGGAGCACAACAGGAGGGGGCCGGATGGTTTCAATACACGATGAAGGAATCGAAGCGGGTGAGCGCTGCGAAAGCATTTTTAGCGCCTGCGTTGATCCGGAAAAATCTCACGGTGATGACAGGCGCCCAATGCAAGCGCATCGTCATTGAAAATGACCGGGCCACGGGCGTGGAATTTATGGCGGGACGAAGCGCTATACTCCTTGCCCGTGCAACAAAAGAAATTATATTAAGCGCAGGTACATTTGAGTCACCAAAATTGCTGCTCTTGTCCGGCATTGGCGCAAAAGATGCGCTGCTGAGGCACCACATCGAAGTGAAAAAAGATTTGCCGGGCGTTGGAAAAAATCTGCACGACCATCTTTTCTACCCGATCAGCAGCTTGTGCAGTAAACCCATCAGCAACAACCACTACTTACCTCTTCACCGCCAAGTCATCGAGACAATAAAATATTTTTTCACGAAAAGTGGTCCGCTTTCGATTGGCCCATTGGAAGCTGTGGCATTCTTAAAATCATCACCCGCAGCGGCCACTCCCGATATCCAATTCCAATTTACGCCTACGAATTCCGGCGACAAGAAAGTCATGGACATGTACGACCTGAATACTTTCCCGAAAACAGATGGCTATACGATTCTGCCAACCCAAGTGCGTCCAGCCAGCAGAGGCTATGTCGGCTTGCGGAACACAAATCCGTCCGAGCCACCGCTCATCGATCCAAACTATTTGTCGAAAGAAGAAGACAAGAAGATCTTAATTGAAGGTGGAAAGCGAGCGCTCGAAGTTTTGGAAGCAAAGGCTTTTGACTCGCTACGTGTGCGCACACACCTGCCAGCTGTTCACACTTCTGATGATGACTGGCTTGGCTACATCCAACAAGTGGCGGAGTGTGTGTATCATCCGGTAGGAACTTGCAAAATGGGAGTAGATGAAATGGCCGTTGTCGATCCTGAACTTCGCGTGAGGGGAATCGAAAACCTGCGCGTGGTGGATGCCTCTATCATGCCCTCCATTTCGAGCGGCAATACCAATGCACCTACTATTATGATTGCTGAAAAGGCATGTTCACTGCTCTTAAAGTAGAAGCTTTCTTAACTTCTCATCTTCTCAACTCCTCAACTTCCCATTCTTTAATTATCTTTCCTGCATGCTCCTCGCCTTCGATATCGGTAACAGCGACATTACCATGGGTTTGTGGAATGGGAATTCCTGGCAGGTGTGGCGGATACCCTCCCGGACCGATCAACCTGAACTTTTCTATGGAATAAAAGTCCGCGACTACTTTTTAGAAGCAGCTCTGATTGTTGAGCAAGTGGATGTCATTGTGGTGAGCAGTGTGGTGCCGGGACTGACTGACAAAATAAAAAATGTGGTCCGGTCTCTTTTCAGGCGTGAGCCGATTATGCTCGGACCGGGGGTCTACGAAATGTTACCCCTTGAAATTTTGAACCCGTACGAAATCGGCTCCGACCTGGTGGCCAATGCCACGGCCGCTTATTTTAAATTAAAGCAAACCTGCATTGTCGTAGATTTTGGAACGGCCCTTACGTTCACGACGGTTTCGGGAGAAGGAAAAATTTTAGGAGTATCGATCGTACCCGGCTTACGCACAGCGGTGCGTGCCCTTTCCCAAAACACCGCCAAACTATTTGATGTTCCACTGGAGATGCCAACGTCTGCCTTGGGTCGAAATACAGTAACTGCTATTCAGTCCGGTATTGTTATTGGCTATGAAGGATTGGTAAAGGGTTTGGTGCAGTCGATACGGCAAGAACTAAAAATTGAATGTCCTGCTATCGCCACCGGCGGGCTTTCCTTTGTCATTACTTCGCTCAAAGGATTTTTTCAGATTGTGGACCCCCTGCTTACACTCGATGGCTTACGCATCATTGGTGAACTCGTTAGTGAGAGGAGGAATTGAGGAGTTGAGAATTGATTAATGGGAAAAGAAGCTGAGAATCGAGAAGCTGAGGGTTACGAAGTCTCAACTTCTCGATTCACACCTTCTCAACTCCTCATTTCTCAACTTCCAATTATCTATTGTAAATTAGCCTAAGGAACCCTCTCTCAATGAAAGCAATCTTCTTATTATTCATATGGACCCTGTTATTGTACTCGTGCAAAGAGGTGTCTTTCCGCGAGCCCCAGCCGGCGGGAGTGCCAGCCTTGACGGAAGTACCCAAATCTTTACGCGGTAGTTTTGTTGGTTTAGATGACCAGGGAAAAGACACGGACACGCTCATCATTGAGGCGTGGGGATATCATTTTAAAGATGCGAAAGACAACGACTGGTTGGGTCGCGGAGTAATCAGCGATTCATTGGTTATAAAATTTTATGAGAATTACTGCTTCGTTAATTTCCGCTCTGGGGACCAATGGGTGCTGCGGGTAATCAAACAAAAATCTTCGGGTGATATTGCTTTCCTGTCACTCAACGTGTCGGATGATTCAAAACGAAAAGTTATACTAAAAAAACTCTCCAAAAAATTTCCCGTCAAGGAGATAGAGCGAAAAGACGATACGTTTTATCAGATTGCGCCAACCAAAGAGCAACTCATTCAGTTGATCCGGGAGGGTTATTTTACAGGCAATGATTTATCAAAAGTTAAATAGAAGATGAGAATTAAGTAGTTGAGGAGTTGAGAAGTCTTACAAATTTCATGACCCCAAATTCTTAACTCCTCAACTTCTAATTGTTTTTCTTCTTCTTCAGCAAATTCTGAAGTTTGTTTTGCAACACATCTTTCACTGGCTCTTGCGCAATACTGTCCTTCTTAATTTTCGTGCTGTCATTTTTGATTTTCGTAGAGTCCGTTTTTGTACCATTTAATATATTTTTCAGCACGTCCTCCGGCTTGGCTCCCTCCGAAAGTTGTTTTAAAGCCTCCTTTTTCTTCTCCTCAGCGAGATTGCCCAGCGCTTCCTTTACTTGTTCCTTTTGTTCCGACGTTACCAGGTTTGTCTTAGGATCTTTGAATGTTCCTCCAACACCAATCGTTACTGGAATCTTGTCGGTTGCGTTATTGCTACCCGTATGTTGATTTAAAAATCCTTGTAACTGGGATCCGAGTTGCCCCGCCGGTATCATCATTTTCAAAGAATAATCGATCGACTGGTCAAGTCCCGTGCTTCCAGCAACTGTCGTAGCATAGTTTCCAAACTTGACATCAAAAGGTTTCACACTCAACCGACCGTTGCTGATCGCGACAGACAATAGCACATCTTTCAATGTCACTTGTTCGGAATTATCCAACTTCGTCAGCGAAGTAATCCCTTTCACCAGTTTCGATTGCGTAAGTGTTGCTTCCGCAATTTTAACGATGCCGTTCATATTCACCGTAGCGGGGTTAGGCATCATACTCTTGGTTAGCAAGCCATTGATTTTGAAGTCGGATGAGAAATTCCCGTTCACCAGACCAGCAATCGGCACATACGTTTTCACTAATGAAAATGAAGTTGCTGCCTGTTGAATAGAAAGATTCTCAATCTTCACATCCAGGTCATATTTTGGGTGCTTGATGTCTTTCGGATTATACGACCCGTTTACCCCAAAGCCTCCACCCAGCATGTTAAACTTCAACCCGCTTAGGTTGGCAACGCCGTCTTTTAATATCACATCACCCGCAGCGTTGCTGATCGTGTAGTCCATCATCTTAACAGTAGCAATCGCCGATTTCAAAGTGAAATCAATATTCTGTGGAATAGGAATCACCCCAAACGAAGCAGTATCGGTCTTCGTCGTTGTACCCGAATCGGTCATAAATTCATTCAGGTCAAACAATTTCGAATTGAATCTGACCGTGCCTTTGATGACTTCCTTATTAACCACATAGCCGATGTAGTTAGTCACGATGCCACTGACGCTGAAATCACTCTTACCAACCGTCCCTTCCATACGAGTGAGTTCAATTTTTTGAGGATCAAACGATGCATCGGCCTGCGGGAGTGTAACGGCGGGAAGATCCTTTGTCACGTACTTGAAATCACGCAAAGAGGCGGTACCACTTGTAGGAAGCTTGTTATAACGTTTTGCGGTCACGTCAGACATTTTCCCTTTGGTTTGGATATCGGCTTTCACTTTGCCGGCAAGTGTCATGCCTTCCAGCGGAAATATCTTGGTCATTTTTTCAAGATCTACGCCCCCCTTGGCTTTTAGGTCCCACGTGTAGTCCTCCAGGTTTTGTACAATCATGCTTGCGCTGAGTTGTTCACCATCGAGCATCATGGAAAAATCTTTTACAGCGATGATGGTCTCGGCCATCTTACCGGATGTGTTTTTTACGGTGGCGTACATCTTCAACTCTTGCAATGGTACTGGAAACTTGGATGATTTCACAAAGCCATCCGTCAGCGACATGGTAACATCAATGGCGGGAATAATTTTTTTCAGACTGTCATAGACACCTTTGGCAGTGGCGTCTACAGAATAAATTCCTTTCATCTCAAGGCCTTCCATAGGAAACATCTTGTTGAGCTCGGCAAGGTTAAGCTTTGCTCTCAAATTGCCATCCATTCGGTAGTCTCGTAAATTCTGAATCAAAATCCTCGCATCGACCGGATTGGAGCCAAAATCGAGGTGAAGTTTTTTCAGGTCCACCAGTGTGTTGCTGATCACGCCATCCTTGTTATCGACCAGGAGATCCATGTTGATGTTATTGACGGCTGTCGGTAAATCAGGATACTTAAACATCGCATCTTTTACCTTTAGATCAAGATTGAATGCCGGTATCTGCTTCTCGCTGTAGTTGCCCTTCACAAATCCCGCAAACATGAGATCGCCTTTTGTTTCTATTTTCTTGAAATCCTTGGTGTACATCCCTGGTATGATCGAGAGGAGACTTTTAAAAGTGTTCTCCGGACTCTTGAATGAAATGTCCATTCCGAAATTATCAGGATTCATCTGGAACCAGCCGTCAAAGCTCATGACAAAGTCATTAATCTTTGCCGTGTTCTTCTTGAAAGTATACTTGGTGATGTTCTCGCTGATGGAAATTATCGCATCGATTTCAGCGCGTTTGTTGGTCAGGAACTGCATCGTGCCCATCGATGTGTTCACGGTATCGGCAACCGTGTGTGTTGTTAAGTCAAATACATCCTGCGTAAAATCTCCGCTGCCCGAATGATTCAATCCTTTGAGGGATAAAAAGTAGGGTATTGATTTGTCGTCATAGGTCAACTCTCCGTCAATAACTTCCCATTGATCAATTCCAAAAGAGAACTTGCCCGGCTCCTCGGAAGTTTTGATGGTATCGCTGGGCGGAAAAGTGATGTCATAATTTGCCTTTCCATCGGGTCGCACTTTTACACTGATCTGAGGCTTCACCAATGTGATGCCTTTCAACCGTAGTTGATCACCAAACAAAACATCTTTCAGGTTTACCTCTATTTCAAGGCGGTTGACCACAAATAAATGTTCGCCCTCAAAAGGAGCCCGGTTAAAGACTCCCAACTCTTTGATCTCAGCGGTGATGTTTGGAAAATGTCTGAAAACTGATAAGCTAAAATTGTTGACATCGAATACAACATCAGCATTTACATTTTTTGCAATTGCCTTGTCAATGGCAGCCTTGATGTCATCTTTGAAAACGATCGGGAGGACCATCGCAGCCCCCACGAGCACAACAAAAAAAATCAACAAGCCAATTAAAATCCGTTTTACAATTTTCATTTTTTTATGTTTTAATACCAGGACAAATCACACTTAAAATCGTGCCATTACATTCGTTCCCTCTGAGCGTAATGGAGGTAGAACTTGATCCCAAAAGCAAAATTCAGGAGCGCAAAATTACAAATTCCTTGGAGTTGAGGCTAAAACCATTTTAACAGCAAATCAACGATCTTTTTCATTTTTTCTGTGTACGGTGGATGGAGCAAATAGGGGCCGGCCCATCCACTCTTCTGGCGAAGAATGGGTTTTTCATTGGAAAACGCCTGGAAACCGTAATATCCATGCGACTTACAAATGCCGCTGTTATTAACACCTCCGAAGGGAAGGTTGGGATGAGTAAATTGTAAAACACATTCATTTATGCACACCCCGCCAGCCGAGGTATTTTGAAGAATGTATTCGCGGAAAGAGCGGTGATTACTAAAAATGTACAAGGCCAGTGGCTTGGGCCGGCTGTTTACTTGCTGAAGAACTTCTTCTTTGTTTTTGAATGTCAACACGGGCAGTACGGGTCCAAAGATTTCTTCGTCCAGTATTTTTGCCCCGGTCGGCACATCCAAGAGAATTACAGGCGCCATAAAGTTTGTGCGCGCATTGATGGATCCCAGTGGCTCCGGCTTGGCCCCACGCTCCACTGCATCTTTCAGCAAGTCGTTAATCCGAAGAAAATGTTTTGAATTAATAATGCGCGCATAGTGCACCGAGCTTTCGTCTACAGATTTGCCTTCCCCAAAAAGAAGTTGGATTTCATTTTTCAAATGTTCTACAAATTTTTGTTTTACCGACTCTTCAATGAGTACATAGTCGGGTGCGATGCAGGTCTGTCCGTTGTTAAAAAATTTTCCGAAGGCAATTCGTTTGGCCGCATCTTTCAGGTTCGCTGAAGCGTCAACAATGGTGGGTGATTTACCGCCCAGCTCCAGGGTTACAGAAGCGAGATGCTCGGATGCAGCTTTCATAACCACTTTACCAACCGCCGGACTCCCGGTAAAAAATATGTGATCAAAGGGTAACGCCAATAGCGATTGTGAAATGTCTACACCCCCTTCGATAACCGTCACCACATCTGCATCAAAAACTTCCAAGGCCATCTCCTTCAATAACCTTGATGTATTCGGCGTCAACTCTGAAGGTTTGACGATCGCGGTATTTCCTGCGGCGAGACACGATACCAGTGGACCAACGCATAGGTTAAAGGGAAAATTCCAGGGCGCCACAATCAGACAAACACCTTTTGGCTCATACCGTATTTCCGATCGGGTGCCGATATAAGGAAGTGTGGCATCAATCTTTTTAGGACGGGCCCACTCGTCCAGGTGTTTTAGTGTGTGTCGTAGTTCCGTGAAAACGGGATAAATCTCTGATGTATCTACCTCCAGCAGTGGTTTATGAAAATCAGCATGCACTGCCTTCTTGATCCTTTCACGGTTAGTCTGGACCCATGTCTCCAGCTTCCGCAGCCTGGCGATCCTCTCTTTTAGAGACTCTTTTCGTAGGGAAAGACTTCTTGCCTTTTGCTTCTCAAAGACTTGCGTCAGAGGTAAGATAGTAGCCATTTCCGCTGTGATTTCTATCATTTTTGACATGGACATTAAAATTAGACCTTTTC
>JANYKP010000540.1 GCA_025358195.1 Cyclobacteriaceae bacterium | reverse complement strand
TATCTCCCGGTCTATAATTTTCAAATTTTAATTCCTTATTCTTCTCTGCGAAATATTTTTCAACCAGGTCCTTGGCGAGGACAACACTTATGGGTTTAAAAGTATATGGATTAAAAGTATTGACCTGGGCATAATTGATTTTTGCTCCGACTGCCAGCGCCGTGTTGGAGGGGAGTGTCCACGGGGTGGTTGTCCAAGCCAGGATGTAAACGTCATTCTGTTCGATTTTTTCGAATAAAAATTCCGACTTCGCATCCCGCTTCACTTTAAACTGTGCCACCACCGATGTGTCCTTTACCTCTTTATAGCAACCGGGCTGGTTTAATTCATGTGAACTCAATCCCGTGCCGTCGGAAGGCGAGTACGGCTGAATGGTATAGCCCTTGTACAGCAATCCTTTGTTATAAAACTGCTTGAGTATCCACCATAGCGTCTCAATGTATTCGTTGTTATACGTGGTGTATGGATGTTCGAGATCAACCCAGTAGCCCATCCTTTTTGTAAGATCGTCCCACTGGTCCTTGTACTTCATCACCGTCTCGCGACACTTCGTGTTGTAGTCTTCGATGGAGATTTTTTTTCCAATGTCCTCCTTGGTGATACCAAGTTCTTTTTCCACCTGAAGTTCTACCGGAAGGCCATGCGTATCCCATCCGCCTTTCCTTTTTACCTGATAACCTTGCAATGTTTTGAATCGGCAGAAAATATCTTTCACCGTACGCGCCATCACGTGATGGATGCCGGGCGTGCCATTCGCAGATGGGGGGCCCTCGTAAAACGTAAAGGTTTGTTTCGCGTTGCGGTTGCTGATGGATTTTTCAAAAATCTGGTCTTTCTCCCAAAACGTCCGCACTTCCTCCGCTACCTTCGCAAAATTCAGTTCTTTATATTCTTTGTACTTCGTACTCATCTTTATTATTACCGTTTAACTGCCCGCCGGCATCTTTGTCAAACACTCATTTTATGTAAATGATTTTTGCTACTCGGCGACCCCACTCCTGTCGTGAATCTTAATCTTGCTCAAATCAATCTCCTCATCCTCATGTTCGCCGTAAAATGATACATCAAAATCATCAATCAAAAGTTTTTCTCCCTGTGACTTTTTCTGCTTATCAAATGTTAGGATCAGGGCCGGGAGAAGAATAAGATTGGTAAACATCGAGATCACCAGCGTAGTCGACGTGAGAATTCCCAATGCAATGGTGCCGCCAAAATCCGAAAAAGCAAAAATGATAAAACCGGCGAACAAAACGATGGAGGTATAAATGATACTCTTGCCTGTTTCCAGGATGCTTTCACTAACCGAGCGCGGTACAAAAAAACCGGATGCCAGCAGTTCCTGGCGATACTTGGCCAAAAAGCGAATGGAGTTATCAACTGAGATACCAAAGGTTATACTAAAGATCAAGGCGGTACTGGCTTTCAACGGAATGTGGAGATAACCCATGAGTCCGGCGGTAATCATGAGCGCGATCAGGTTTGGGATAAGAGAAATGATGATCATCCGCACGTTGGCAAACAAGGCGGCCATACTTAAGGTAATGAGGGCAAACGCAAGAATAAGACTTTCCCAAAGGTTGGCTACCAGGAATTTATTCCCTTTGATAAACAAAACCGATGTTCCTGTCACATTCACCTTCACCTCCGTGTCCTTGTCATCTGGCTTACCGAAGAGCGAAGCAATCTTTGGATCAATTACGCGGGTAATAAGTGAATCCATTCGTTTCGAACCAATGTCGGCCATCTGGCAGCTGATCCGCATCTTTTGAAAGGTTGAATCTGCAAAAGATTTGAAAAGCCCGCTATTGTCAGTCTGACCTTTCATGTACCGTAAAATAAAACCCCGCTCCTGGTTGGTCGGCAACAGATAATATTTCGGGTTGTTGTTGTAAAAAGCCTGCTTGGAAGCTTTTACAAAACTCACCAGTGAAACCGGCCGCGAGATAACGGATATCGAATCGAGGAAATATTCAAATGCTTCAATCTTCTTGAGGTTATTGACCTGAAGTAGTCCTCGTCGCTTACCCGTATCTACCATAAATTCAATCGGCATGATCCCGCTGAAATTGGTTTCAAAAAATTTCAAATCTTTCTTGATCTGACTTTCTTCCGGAAGATCGTCCACCATAAATGACAATGATTCAAGTCTCATCATACCGATAACGGCTATGACCGTTACACCAACTGTTACAATGTAGATGGCCGGCCGAACGCGATGTACCATCAGGTCGATGGTCCTTACAAACCAACCCAAAATTTTAAAATCCAGATGGCGCAAATGCTTCGGGGAGGGTTCAGGCAACCAGGTAAGAATCCCCGGGATCATCACCAGGCTCACAAAAAACAATGCGATAATGTTGATTCCTGCCACGATGCCAAACTCACGAAGGATCGCGATATCCGTGGATAGCAACGTTAGGAAACCGAT
>JANYKP010000527.1 GCA_025358195.1 Cyclobacteriaceae bacterium | reverse complement strand
CTTGCTGGATGGACCGTTTTTTGTCCGCCATCAGGTAGTCCGACTTCGCAAGTGGAGGGTATGCATCTTCAATGCCCTCGCCTTTTTCCATGTGACAGGATACACAATAGGCTACATACGTTTCTTTTCCGCGGGCTATACTTGCCTTCATATCAAATGCAGGTTTTCCCTGAAAGGACGACAGCATGCAGATGCTGACCACTAAAAAAGAACAGGCAAAAAATTTCACGCTCATAGAATTGATCTTAATGGTGAATATTGAATGAAGAATAATGAATATCGAGTAAGGAAGCAACTGCGATATTCAACATCATTACTGAAATCCTAATCCTAAAATCCTTTAATCCTGATCCGAAAATCCCTTAATCCTGATCAAACTTCCCCCAGGTTAAAGGGCAGTACACGGATTCGCTTTCCCGTCAAATCAAAAATTGCATTGGTAAGGGCAGGGGTGAACGGAGGCAATCCGGGCTCACCCACACCACCTGCTTTTTCTTCATTGTCCATCACATGCACTTCTATCTCTCCAATATCGGTGATGCGTGGCATTAAATAGGTATTGAAGTTTCTTTCCACGGCTTTACCATCGGCAAAATGTGTAGCATGTTTGGCCGCGGCTCCCAGCGCCATCACTATGCTGCCTTCCACCTGGGCACTGATAATATTTGGATTTACGTACCATCCGCAGTCCATCACGGCCCACACTTTATCGATCTTTAATTTGCCTTCTGGCTTTTTTGAAACTTTTACCACCTCGCCTACGATACTGGTAAAACACTCGGTGATAGCAACACCATAGCCTTCATTTTTTCCGCGCTTTTTCCAGCCACTTACTTCTTCCAGTTTGTTGATCAATTCTTGATAGCGGGGATTTCCCAAATGTTTCCTCCTGAAATCCAAAGGATCTTTGCCTGCTGCCAACGCCATCTCATCCATAAAACTCTCCAAAGCAAAACCATTGGTAGATGCATACACCGATCGCCACCACATAACCGGTACAGGTGACTCCAGCGGTGAGTCGCCAAAACTATAGTGTGGTATGGATTCGAAATACGGTTCCAGCAATCCTTCCGTAACACTGTCGTTGTAACCTGATTTATCAGCGCCAGGGTTTTGTGTTCCCATGTTTTGCCCGGCCATTTTCGTTTCAAAGGCAGCAATGACTCCGTCCTTGTCCAGGCCGCCTTTGCATTGATATACCATGCCGGGCCGGAATGGTCCTATCGTCATGTCATCTTCGCGTGTCCAAACCACTTGCACCGGCGCTTTGATTTCTTTGGAGATCATGGCAGCTTCGTACGGGTAATCAGTAAAAGCTTTGCGCCCAAGACCACCGCCAAGGAACGTCATGTTCACTGTTACTTTTTCCATCGGCAACTTTAAGTGAGCGCTCAGGTTTTGTTGGATCCAATCAGGTCCCTGGATAGGTCCCCACACTTCACAGGCGTCGTTTGTTACATGAGCAATGCAGTTCAACGGCTCCATATTGCTATGCGACTCGTAAGGAGTTTCATATAATGCCTCCAATTTCTTGTCCGATTTTGCGAAGGCAGTCTTGAAGTTTCCTTTTGTCTTGTATGAGATGACATCGCCATTCAACTGCTCTTTCATTTTAGCATAGAGCTGATCGGTACTGTGGTGTTCAAATCCGGTATCGTCCCATTCTACTTTTAATGCTTTACGGCCTTGCATGGCAGCCCATGTATTGGTTGCCACTACCGCCACGCCTTCCTGCATATTTCCAAATACATCGCGATTTACTTTCAGAACGTGCCTAACTCCAGGAATCTTTTTTGCTTCTGAATCGTCAAAGCTTTTTACTTTTCCAACGAAGCGCGGGTTTCGCTCCACTACGGCGTATAACATACCCGGCAATTTTTTGTCAAGACCGAAAATCGCGCTACCGTTGGTCTTCAGTGGTGTGTCCTGCCGTGCCAGTGACTTGCGAATGACTTTGTAATCCTTCGGATTTTTCAGCGCCACCTCTTTAGGAGGTTCCAGCTTTGATGCCTCCTCAACCAATTCGCCGTATCCCAGTTTCTTGCCGCTGGCCTTGTGGATGACAAATCCATTTTCAGCGTAACATTCAGATTTAGCCACGTTCCATTTTTTTGCAGCAGCTTCCACCAACATCTCACGTGCCGTGGCACTCAACTTCAGCAACTTCTTGTAGTTGCCACGGATGGTGGAACTCCCACCGGTGATCTGACTCCCATATTTTTTATTATTACCCTGGGCGAATACTATGTTAATCTGGTCAAGGTTTACCTCCAATTCTTCCGCGATGATCTGAGGCACCGACTGGAAAGAACCCTGTCCCATTTCTGCACGATGGTTGGTAATTGTAACCTTGCCGGACGTGTCAATACTGATCCAGGCGTTAAGATCAATGCCAAGGTTTTCGGCGGTGTCGCCCTTGATTATTTCAGTCGATGACTCTTTTCCAAATGCGGATGAGGAAAAACCCAACGTCAACGCTGCGCCGGAAAGTCCGCCAAGCTTGATGAAGTTTCTTCGTGAT
>JANYKP010000515.1 GCA_025358195.1 Cyclobacteriaceae bacterium | reverse complement strand
CAATAGTCCCAACGATGCCGTGTTTCGCAATTCTGAATTCTATTTTACCGACCCACCGTACGGACTGGAAAAGCAAATGAAGGATCCTAACAAAGAAATTCCGTTCCAGGGTGTTTATCGCGTTGCCGCCAACGGGACCGTCAGTCTTTTAACCGACTCACTATCCCTTCCAAACGGAATCGCATTTTCTCCGGAAGGAAAATATTTGTTTGTCGCCAATTCTGATCCACAAAAAGCAATATGGTATCGATTTACTGTCAACGAGGCAATGTCTTCAGCAGGGGAACGTACGGTAACCTTGACGGACGGTACCCTTTTCTATAATGCCACTTCCCTGGTGGCTACAGAAAAAGGACTGCCGGACGGTTTGAAGATTGATGGCAAGGGAAATATTTTTGCTTCCGGTCCGGGGGGTGTTTTTATTTTTAATCAGGAAGCAAAATTGTTAGGCAAGATAAAACTCCCCGACCCCGCATCGAACTGCGCCCTATCAACGGATGAGAAGACGCTTTTCGTAACCAATGATATGTATGTACTTAGAATTAAAATGAGAAAGTAAAATTTTCTGGGGCGCACGGCCAACAGCCAAGACCCAACAGCCAAAAGCCCTAGACCTATCATGAATCACATTGATTACTATTCAAAATTAAAGACTATGCGATTATTATTATTTCTTCTGTTCGTATGTTCAGTGGCTTGGGGCCAAAAAGTTTCCGCACCAGATCCAAAGATCAGGGAATTCGATCTGTACGTTGAAAATGCCCGAAAACAATGGAATGTCCCGGGCATGGCGGTGGCAGTCGTAAAAGATGGGCAAGTCATTTTCAAAAAGGGATATGGCGTGCGGGAATTGGGGAAAGCAGAAGCGGTTGATACTGAAACCTTATTTGCCTGTGCATCTACAACCAAGGCCATGACAGCAGCCTGCATGGGAATACTTGTGGACGAAGGCAAAGTAAAATGGGATGACGCGGTGGTGAACTATCTCCCGGAGCTGCAACTCTACGATCCGGCTGCCACCCGTGAAATAAAAATACGGGACTTATTTGTACACGACACCGGCGTGGGCAATGCCGACTTTCTGTGGGGATTCATGGACATACCTTCTGATGAAGTTATTAGAAAGATGCGAGACGTAAAACCAAGCTATTCAATCCGGTCAAGCTTCGTTTACCAAAATATATTTTATCTCGCGGCTGGCAAAGTGATTGAAAAAATCAGTGGAAAGCCCTGGGATCAGTTCCTGCGTGATCGAATCTTTCAACCTCTTCAAATGACCAACACCGTTCCTTTTCTAAAAGAAGTAAAATCACCGAACAAGACGCAGGCCCATTTTAAAATTGAAGAGAAGATTACCGTAATCGAGCATACCAGCGCCGATCCGATAGGGCCGGCCGGAAGCGTTTGGTCGAATGTGGATGACATGAGCAAATGGATGATGTGTATGCTGGATAGCAGTAAATACGATGGTGGAAGACTCTTGTCAAAAAAGACCTGGGCGGAAATGTTTAAACCTCAAGTGCTGGTTCCAGCCGGTGAGTTCTATCCCACCCAACAGCTCACCAAACCTAACTGGACAACGTATGGCCTTGGTTGGTTCCAGCATGACTACAAGGGAAAAAAGATAAATTTTCACACGGGCAGTTTGGCGGGCGCTGTTGCCATTCACGCGCAGCTTCCCGATAATAAACTTGGTATTTATGTCTTTGCGAATTATGATCATGCCGAAGTTCGCCATGCACTGGTATACAAAACATTTGATCTTTTCGCCCTTGGCGGCACGCAAGACTGGAGCACCGACTTCAAAAATATTTACGATAAAATCAGGATGACCAGTGAAAAAGTTAAAAAGGATTTTGAAGCCAATAGAGTGCTCAACACAAAACCAACGTTGCCAATGGAAAGTTATGCCGGAAAATATAACAGCCCGCTGTATGGTTTTGTGGAGATTGCTGTCAATGGCAGTCAATTGACCGTGAATGCCAACAACTTTACCAAAGCAACCCTGGAGCACTGGCATTATGATACGTATCGTGGGTGGTTTGAGAAAAAATGGTATGGCAAAACCAACGCTACATTCAATTTCGGCGCTGACGGAAAGGTAAGTACGGTGAACTTTGAAGGAATTGAATTTAAGAAGAGCAAGTAAATTGGTAATCGGTGATCAGTAATCGGTGATCGTGTAACTTACCGATCACCACTCACCCAATCTCAATCACCACATCATCCGTAAGCGGATGACCGACACAGGTCAACACATACCCCTCATCGCGCTCGGATTGGGATAATCCTTCCTCTTCATCGAGTTTCACTTTTCCGGAAAGCGCCTTCCCGCGGCAGGCGGTGCAAAGTCCGCTTTGACACGAGTACGGCAAGTCGATGCCGGCGTCAAGGGCAGTCTCGAGGATGGCGCGATTGGGTTGCACCAACACTTTGTATTCATGCCCGTCGTAGCGGATCGTTACCTCCCTCGCTTTGTTTTCAGCAGCAGGGGTCGTCTCTTTCTTTTGCTCTTTGGCAATGGTGGGCGAAACAAAACTTTCCTTAAAAATATTTTCTTTGGGAATGTGGTGTTGATCGAGCAGGGTCTCCACATTCTTCATCATACCTTCCGGCCCACACATGAGATACGTTGATTTCTCCATGCCCCAGTTGGGAATGCGCTCAAACAATTTTGTCAGCATCTCGTGATTGAGCAAACCGGAATAGCCCTGCCAGTTCATCGGCGCTTCGTCCAATACCTGTATTACATGCAGGCGCCCTTCATACTTCGTTTCCAACCTGGTTAACTCCTCTTTAAAAATGATGCTTTCAATGTTACGGTTGCAATAAATGAGTGAGACAATGCTATCCGGTTCCTGTGTAAGAAGACTCTTGATGAGCGACATCATCGGAGTAATGCCACTGCCGCCGGCAAACATAATGAGGTGGCGTTTCCTTTCTTTTTGGTAGTCCGTGGTGAACTGGCCCATCGGTTCCATCACCTTGAGTGTGGAACCAGCTTTTAAATTGTCGGGAAGCCAATTGGACATCAGCCCATTGTCAACACGCTTTACAGAAACGACTAAATCAGAATCTACGAAGGGTGAAGAACAAAGTGAGTAGGCCCGCCTCACATCTTTACCCTGAATGGGTACAATCAATGTTAAAAACTGCCCGGACCGATACGCTATTTTTCCAGAAACCGGTTGTTCAAACACGATCGAAATAGCATCCTTCGTCTCGTGTACTATGTTTTTCACTTTGAGAGCATAGTAGTGAGGGCCACTATGCGACTCTTCTTTCTTCTCGGATTTCTTAAACAGGCTGAATGCCATTGGAATAAATAGTTTTAATCAAAGAAAAAGTGCATTCCAGTAGTCGCGTTGGACTAAAGTCCTTGTAGGGTGCACCTAAATTGCCACGGCCTTAAGGCCGTGGCAATTTAGCAGTTACTTAACGGGCTTTAGCCCAAATGACTCCCGCAATTTGAAAATACAATCCACTTAAAACAATTGCAAAGCTACAAACTCTCCTTTAAATGTTGAGCCAGTAGGTGAATTTGAACACCAGTGCCCGGTTTTTGCTTCCAAATGTTTCGGGCAGGTAGTTTTCAGTGTACACAACAAAAAAGTCGCTCGCAGGTTTATACCGCCATTGAAAACGCGCGTTGAGATTTACATTGTCCAGCAGGGTGTTATATTGAACAAACGTGGTAAGAAAAATTTTACTGGTCAAGGTCAGGTCAAAGCGCGGACTTACCACAAACAGTTTCTCTCGTCCAAAATTCTCAGGAAGTTTCAGATCATTGTAATCAAAGCGGACGGACACACTCCCATACGGCTGGTAGCGGAAATTTACTTCTCCGTTAAAATTCAGGTTTTCACCATTGTAAAATCCTCCTGTATTAGTTCCAAGTGAGTAGCGAAAAACTTTTCGTTGATTGGATTGGAAGTAGAGCGAATAGCGGTTCCAGTTGTACCGCTCGCCGGGCAAAAAATTGGTGTACTTTCCCTTATCAATAGGGTTAAACGAATTCGTAAGCTCCTGAAAAACGTACAGGTACGCAACACCAAACACCGCCGTGTTAAGAAAATTAATCGAATACCCAAGGGTAGCCGACCTATCGGTAATGATGCCCCCGGGTATTGTGTTAAGATTTAAGTCAAGACTGGGGCCACTTTTAGCCACAATCGTATTCTTGGGGTAAAACGTACCATAGATATTTGCAAAAGTATTGTTCACTCCCGGATAAACCCCATGACTGGGAACAAAGCCTGCCTCTGAATTGTAATTCTTTTGCAGATAGGTCTGTCCAAATGCCAGTTGAATATTCCGTTTGACGTACTGAACAAACCCACCACCTGTCAGGTGGTCCCCAATGGTAAATGAATCAAACGACTTACTGAAATACAAGCTCGAATACCAGGTATTGTTGACGCTGCGAGATTCGATATCAAGGGTGGCCACACGATTAAATTGATTTAACACCTTGGTGGTATCATTACCCACAATCTTTTTCTTCCACAGATCGCTGTAAAAGAATTTCGAAATATCGCTCACTCCCACACCAAGCGATTCCTTATTCACAAAAGATAGCTGGATGTTGGATTGCTTCCAGAAGTTACGTTGAATGGCTACCACTGTAAAATTCTGACCCGGAAGGCCCATCGACAACTTCTCTTTGGTTTGCATATTGAGCAAGCTCAACCGCCATTTCTTCGAGAGTGATCCGCTTAATCGGGCGCCATATAAAATTGGTACTTTTCTTAAAGTACCGGTCGAGTCCCTGGCCAAACCTATCCTCCGGGAAAAAAACGGACGCGCCGTTGGCCATCCCATACGGTCGAACAGGTCGCTGTTCTCAAGGAAAAATTGCCTTCGTTCTGGAAACTGAAATTCAAAACGTGTGAGATTGATCACCTGCCGGTCTACCTCCACTTGTGAAAAATCGGGGTTTATGGTTAGATCTAAATTAAGCGAAGGGGTAACGCCTATTTTTGCATCGAAGCCGGTCTGCAAGTCGGTTGTTTTTGTCGGAGGTTCTGTTGCCTTATCGGTCGCAGACCCACCTGCCAGGTAGGGAATGATCGAGATATTCGTAGTATGATGTGGTGCCTGATCTTTCCAGGTCAACTTGCCAGTGTAGGCGAACGAGGTGCCAAAAAATTGAATCGGTGTTGCGATCCAACTACTGACATGATTTCGCTTGAGGTCATATCGCTGGAAGGTAATATTCCACTCGGGCAGCTCACTCTTGAAGCGGAAACTTTTAAATGGAATCATTAATTCGGCAATCCACCGATCTTCCAACTTGGTCACTTTCGAATACCATTTGTTGTCCCAGGTAGGATTATATCCATTTTCATCCGCACCTGCACCCGCAATGGTCCCTTCCAACTGAACACCTTGCGGAGTGATTACAAAATAGAATCCATTGATGGCATCATTGTATGGTCCAAGAAAAACACCAACGTTATCATTGGTTCCATAGTCAAAATCCCTTCGCAGCGATTGTATAACATTGGGCGTGTTGTCATCATAGCAAACAAACGAAACATATAAAGCGTGGTCATCAAATGTCAGACGCGCTTCTGTTTGAAAAGGTGCCGCCGCCGTATCCACCGGGTAGTTCAGAAAAAAATCTTTGGCTATCCCAGCCACCTTCCAATCTTCTTCGTCCAGTTTACCATCCAGCACCATCAGCCCCTTTGCCTTCCTGATCGGCAACTCCAGACCAGGAGCGTTTTTTGTTTGAGAGAAAACAAGTGAGCTATCCAGTACTGCTAAAAAAATAAATATAATCTTACCTAGTCGTTTCATAAAGGGCGCAAAACTAAACCATTCCCCTTGAATTTTGTTCACTCAGGATTGAACGAAAAAGTTAAGGATTCGTTAAAAAGATTTATTTTAGCGGCTTAACAAGCCCGCTGTGCAACTGAACTCCCTTACGGCCATCTCGCCACTGGATGGTCGTTATTTTCCAACAACCTCACTCCTTTCAAACTATTTCTCCGAATATGCCCTCATCCGGTACAGGCTGCGGATTGAGATTGAGTATTTTATTGCCTTATGTGAGTGGCCCCTGCCGGAATTGAAATCCTTTCCAAAGAAAAAATATTCACTGCTTCGGTCATTCTTCAAGGAGTTTGATGAAGCTGCTGCAAGCAAAATCAAAATCATTGAGAAGACGACCAATCATGACGTGAAAGCGGTGGAGTATTTTTTAAAGGAGATGTTTGATAAAAACGGGCTATCGGCATTTAAAGAATTTATACACCTTGGCCTTACCTCTCAGGATATTAATAATACCGCTACACCCCTGATGCTCAAGGAGTTTTTGGAAAATGAATTCCTGCCCAAGCTAAATGGCACCGTTAAACTGATCGATCGACAGGCCACGAAATGGAAAGATGTTGCTATGCTGGCGCGCACTCACGGCCAGCCGGCCTCCCCCACGCGACTAGGAAAAGAGATGGCCGTATTTTCTGAACGAATCAAACGGCAACTTGAATTATTAAAAACCATTCCACATTCGGCTAAGTTTGGGGGAGCCACTGGTAATTTCAATGCACACCACATCGCATATCCTGACGTCAATTGGATAAAATTTGCTGATCAATTTGTTTCAAAAACATTGGGCCTTAGTCGAAGCCACCCGACGACGCAAATAGAGCACTACGATAACCTGGCCGCTTTGTTTGATAATCTGAAACGGATCAATACAATCCTCATCGACTACAGCAGGGATGTGTGGCAATACATTGCGATGAACTATTTCAAACAGACCATCAAGGCCGGAGAAGTAGGTTCATCGGCCATGCCGCATAAAGTAAACCCCATCGACTTTGAAAATGCTGAAGGCAACCTGGGTTTGGCCAGTGCCTTATTTGAACACTTTTCAGCAAAACTTCCCATCTCACGACTTCAACGCGACCTTACCGACTCGACGGTGCTGCGAAACATCGGGGTACCCATGGCTCATACCTGGCTTGCCTTGCATTCCCTGGAACGGGGTATCAACAAACTGGAATTGAACCGCACTGCCATTGATAAAGACCTCGAGGATAACTGGGCTGTGGTAGCTGAGGCGATCCAGACGATCTTGAGAAAAGAGGGATATCCAAATCCATACGAAGCCCTGAAACAGCTGACACGGAAAAACGAGAAGATTACGAAAGAAAGTTTCGTGAAGTTTATTGATGGGTTGAACGTCAGTGACGCACTGAAAAAAAGGTTAAAAAAAATTACACCGTTTAATTATACGGGGATTTAAAAAATGCCTTGCGCTTCATTCGTGTTAAAGCGCTGATTCTAGCAAATAACTAATTGACGAAAAAGGACTCGGATAAAAAAACACACAACATCTCAAGGAGATTCTCGCCCAAGCGCCCCCAACCGAAAACAAGGATAAAAGTCAAATCTTAAGCGCTATAATTTGTATCTTTGGTTAAATTCGTTTCAATGAAAGCAGTAGAATTTAAGACAAAGCTTAAAAACAACAGGATACAGATTCCTAAGAAGCTGCATAAGCAAGTTACCACGTCAAAAAATAAGAATGTACGAGTGATTGTGCTGATGGACGAGCCCGATCAAAAAGAAAAAGATGATTTTCAACATCTTTCCAAAGAGAAGTTCTTAAAAGGTTACGCTAAAACAGATTCTGTTTACGATCACTATTGAGTATGGAGGAACTCAAATTTGG
>JANYKP010000504.1 GCA_025358195.1 Cyclobacteriaceae bacterium | reverse complement strand
TTTGCTGTAAGTTCTTCGGTTGCAGCAAAGATGATTAAGAAGATGGCCGACAATTTTCTCGATGTATACCAATGCTCCAGTGAACCATCAATATCCTCCGCCAACATTTCCTTTTTTATCCAGATAAAGAACAAGTACCATAGACCAAAGAAAATTACCATTCTCAGAACGAAAAAAATGGGGAAGCTTCCTGCAGCCATAGGCCAGAAAAAGAAGCCGGATTTACCATCCAGGATTTTATCATACTCTTCAACGTTGCCTTTGTCGTAGAGGCCTGCGTGGGTCCAATGAAATACGTCGTCCTTGACAACGAACCACAACACAAGCATCAACAAACCTGCTATCGGGATCCAGTGGCCCATCGCCAACGGTACACGTTTCACGCCCGCCGACCAACCGGCCTGAGATGCATACTGAATGGCAATAAAAAATAAGCCAATAATCGCGAGACCCGTAAAGAACACATTGTTCATCCACAACGATGTAAAAATTCTCTTAACAAGTGTGGAACTGCCGTGATGTTCTCCTCCGCCACCTTCATGACCAGCTTCTGCCTGCTGTGTGCTGGCTACCATATTCTTTGAAATCTCAGTAGTGATATGTTCCTTGCCCTCCGCCCTGGGCGAGTGTTCAGCCGACGATGGCATCAATACACCGATGATAAATAGGAGAAGCCCCGCTCCAAATAACATAAAGAGTTTTGAGCGTGTTCCGGACTTGAATTCGTACTTTTCGTCAGCTATAATGTGTGTATCGTTCATTCGTGCGATCGTTTATCAATTATTTCTGCTTCTGTAAAGCCTTCACGTATTTGGCAATCTTCCACCGGTCTTCAGGACTTACTTGTGAACCATGCGAACCCATCAAACCCGCACCATGTGTAATGACCTGGAAGATGTGGCCTTCCGTAATATTTACATACGCGTCTCCTTTCAGATTGGCCACTCCTGGATATTTGTCTGACACTTTTCCATCGGCCTCTCCCTTGACGCCATGACAATGCTTACAGTATGTTTCGTACAAAACCTTTCCATCCGCCAGAACCGCTACCGTTGAATCCAGCGGATTTCTCATACCCGCCGTCACGATCGGAACGCTGTCTTTTGAAACGTGCACGTTGCGATAAGGCAACCAGCCGTACTTATTCCTGCTTACTGTATTCGGAGCGGGCTCCCGCATATTCATCCGGTACGGATTGTATTTATTTGAATTGAAATATTCTCCCCGCTCCGCACCATTGTCCAATGAATTGACCCACCGGCCAGCGCTCTCATCTGTAATTTGTGAAAGCGGTTCGTAGGCGACGGAGTGATACATATTGGGAGCATACTCCAGGCCCGGGTTATCACCGCCCGCGCATCCAAACAATACGATCGCCGTGGATGTACCCAGTAAGATATTTTTAATACTCATAATTCTCATTTCACTAAAAGCTTTTCTCGTTTACTTCAGAGGCACCATTCTCTTTCAATATCCGTCGAATTTCTTCCTTGCTTACCTTATTTGCGCCCAGGTCGATGGCCATTACATGTTTATCATCGGTACTTCTGATATCGTACTGCCTCGGCCATTTGTACGGCTTCATATCGCTCACAATCAGGAATGTTCCAACCATGCCGAAGGCGGAAAGTAACACGGTGACTTCAAAGGTGACCGGGATAAAGGGTGGTATGTTGTGGAAGTTCTTTCCACCGATGATCATCGGCCAGTCGTAGCCCAGCATCCAGATTTGTGTGAAGAGGGCCAAACTTGTTCCTGTCAATCCGAACAGAAACGCGGCAATCGGAAGTCGTGAACGGGTATAGCCGAGCACTTCATCCAAGCCATGCACGGGAAAGGGAGAATACACTTCCTTAATCTTCACTCCTTTGTCGCGGATGTTCTCGACTGCATGAAGAAGAACATCTTCATCATCGAAAATCCCAACTAAAAAATTTTCCTTATTCGTCATGATACACTATTTCATTTTAGTGAGTTGATTTCTTTTTCTCTGACGTAGCTTTAATAATACTCTTGA
>JANYKP010000501.1 GCA_025358195.1 Cyclobacteriaceae bacterium | reverse complement strand
GGAACGCAATCTTTTCACCTTTGTTCACGAAGAGTTCAAAGTCTTTGAACAAGGTATTGCCGACCGCCGAGCTACTTAAGTGTTCAATGTGCAGAATCTGGTCGCCGGCCGTGCGCGCCTGCTGGAAGATGATGGCCGGGTATCTCCGGGTGGAGGCCTGAATATCATCGACGTTTATTTTTTCAAGTAATTTTCTTCTGCTGGTGGCTTGTCTTGATTTCGAGGCATTCGCGCTGAAGCGGGCAATAAACTCCTGTAATTCTTTTCTTCGATCGTCGGCTTTCTTGTTGGCCGATGACCGTTGCGTTAAGGCAAGCTGGCTCGATTGATACCAGAATGAATAATTGCCCGTATAGAGTTTCACGGCGTTATAATCAATATCGACGACATGTGTGCAGACGGTGTCCAGGAAGTGACGGTCGTGAGACACGACGATGACCGTGTTCTTGAATTCCAACAGAAAATCTTCCAGCCAGGTTACCGTCTTGAGATCGAGGTCATTGGTTGGTTCATCCAGGATCAGGATGTCAGGGTTACCGAAGATCGCTTGTGCGAGTAGCACACGTACCTTCAGGTTACCACTCAATTCTTTTAAGAGCCGGTGGTGGTCTTCTTCTGCGATGCCCAATCCACTCAACAAACTTGCCGCGTCTGATTGCGCATTCCACCCATTCATTTCAGCAAATTCTGCCTCCAGGTGGGAGGCCTCGATGCCATCTGCTTCGGAGAAATCCGCTTTTTCATAAATAGCATCTTTCTTTTTCATGATGTTCCACAAGTTGCCGTGACCCATCATCACCGTATCCAACACGGTCACTTCATCAAATTCATAGTGATTCTGGCGCAGCACGGCCATCCGTTTTCCGGGCTCTATGCTGATGTTTCCCCGGGTGGGGTCCAGGTCGCCGGCGAGGATTTTCAAAAAAGTAGATTTGCCGGCACCGTTTGCGCCGATGACCCCATAGCAATTTCCGCTTGTAAAGTTGAGGTTCACCTCATCAAACAGCACGCGTTTACCGAATTGGAGGGAGACGTTATTTGCTGCAATCATGGACTAGTCAAAAATTAAGGCGCAAAAATACGAAAAAAGATGGGGATGACTCGGGCTTTTTTGCCACGGATGGCACGGATTACCACGGATAATCTGAGGCTGTTCAATTAGATGTTAAAATCAATCACGTTGTCTCCCTGCGGAGAATTCTCTACTTTCATTCAACTTCAATCCCATGTCGACAAAACTCTTGCTGGCCGTACTGTGCATCATAGCAGTATTCTCCTGCAAAAAACACGAATACACCCTCATCATCCGCGGCGCCACCGTCTATGATGGCTCCGGAAAGCCAGGATATGTTTCGGACGTGGCTATCAATGCAGATACGATTGCTGCCATAGGAAATTTATCCAATGCCATTGCTAAACAAGAGATACAGGCAAAGGGCCTGGCGCTTTCACCTGGTTTCATTGATGCTCACAGTCATCACGAACGGGGCATGTTTGGGATGCGCGATATGCCTGCCTGCGTGAGCCAGGGGATTACGACCATTGTCGTAGGGCAGGATGGAGGCTCACATTTTCCTTTGTCGGACTATTTCAAAGAGATAGAAGCCAAGCCGGTTGCTGTGAATGTGGCTTCTTATTCCGGACACAATACACTGCGGGATTCTGTGATTGTGGGAGACTACAAACGGTTTTGCACACCGGAAGAAATTGAAAAGATGAAACTCATGTTGAAACAAGACATGGAAGCGGGTGCGCTGGGATTGTCAACCGGGTTGGAATACGATCCTGGAATTTTTTCTGATCCTGCAGAAGTTATCGAGCTGGCCCGGATAGCACAACAATTCAATGGTCGTTACATCAGCCATATCCGAAGTGAAGACCGGTATTTCTGGAAGGCCATTAATGAAATCATCAACATTGGCAAGGAAGCAAACATACCGGTGCAGATTTCACACACAAAATTGGCGATGAAGAGTATCCTTGGACAATCAGAAAAACTTATTAATAAACTGGATTCAGCAAGAGCAGCCAGCATTAATATCACGGCGGATATTTATCCTTACACCTTCTGGCAATCAACGATGACGGTCTTGTTCCCAGCAAGGAATTTCAAGGACCGCCGGGAGGCTGAGTTTGCGTTGAGGGAAATAACCACACCCGAAGGTGTGTTGATTGGTTCCTATAGTTTGGATACGAGCTATGTTGGAAAAACGCTGGGAGAAATATCTTCGCTGCGAAAAACAGATCCGCCAAAAACTTTAATGGATTTGATTGCCGATGTAGAAACCAGGAAGGGAGACGAAAGTGTAATCGTGACCAGCATGGACGAGAGGGATATAGCCGCTATCATGAAGTGGCCTCATACTGCCATTTGTTCGGATGGTTCGGGTGTGGGCAGACACCCCAGGGGTTATGGGTCGTTCACAAAAATTCTCCGCTACTATGTCCGTGAACAAAAAGTGCTGTCACTGGAGGAAGCGATTCACAAAATGACCGCCCTTTCCGCCGAGAATATTGGCATCGAAAAACGCGGGAAAATTTCTGTTGGAGACTATGCGGATCTCGTCCTGTTTGATCCTAACATGGTTGCCGACCAGGCAACTCCCCAACATCCACAGCTTCAGTCGACTGGAATTGAAAAGGTATGGGTAAATGGTGTGGCTGTTTATGAGCAGGGGAAAACGGTGGGTGTTTATCCCGGGAAGGTGATTCGTGGAATGGTAATCAGGTAAGCGGTAATCGGTATTCGGTGTGACCGATTACTGATTGCCGATTACCCCGGCCACACAGTTATATTGAAAATAAGTAACTTCAATTTTCCAATCCTACCATATGAAACACCCCCTCCTCCTTCTGATCATCATCGCGATAACTTCTTGTAAAAAGCAGGAATACGATGTAGTTATTCGCGGTGGCACCGTGTATGATGGCTCCGGTACGCCGGGTGTGCTGACAGGCGTAGGTATCAACGCAGATACCATTGCTTTCATCGGTGATTTGTCAAAGGCGATTGGCAAAAAAGAAATCGATGCGAAAGGATTGGCGGTCGCACCGGGTTTTATCAATATGATGAGTCACGCGGAGATTTCCTTGCTTCTGGATGGGAATTCGCAGAGCGACATTCGTCAGGGTATCACACTGGAAGTCCTGGGAGAAGGCTCCATGGGTCCATTGAGCGACAACATGAAAAAGGATTACCTGACCCAAATGAAACGCAATCCTGATTGGTCATTTACAATTGACTGGACTACGCTTGGCGAATATCTTGAATCGTTGGAGCGGAGAGGTGTATCGCCCAATGTAGCCTCTTTCGTTGGCGTCTCTACGATTCGAGTCAATCAATTGGGTTATGAGAATCGGGCACCTAAACCCGACGAACTGGAACGGATGAAGGCGTTGGTCAAGCAAGCCATGGAAGAAGGCGCCATGGGTACTACGTGCGCGTTGATCTATGCTCCTGACAACTATGCTACAACCGAGGAACTCATTGAACTTAGTAAGGTTGCTGCTCCGTATGGCGGCATGTATATCTCCCACATGCGTAGTGAAGGCAATAATATACTGGCAGCGGTTGACGAAACAATCCGAATTGCGCGAGAAGCGAATATGCCGGCCGAAATTTATCATTTGAAGATGGGTGGCAAGGAAAATTGGGGAAAACTGGACGCTGTAATTGCAAAAATTGATGAAGCCAATAAATCGGGACTGCGCATCAGCGCCGATATGTACACCTACACAGCTGGCGCGACCGGGTTAGATGCAACCATGCCGCCCTGGGTCCAGGAAGGTGGTATCAACGAATGGATCAGGCGATTGAAAAACCCAACGATCCGAAAAAAGGTTTTGCAAGAAATGAGAACGTCAACAGATAAATGGGAAAATCTTTTGTTGAATGCCGGCACTCCTGAAGGTGTGTTATTACTCGGCTTTACAAATGATTCGCTCAAACGCTATACCGGAAAAACATTGGGTGCGGTAGCAAAGATTTATGGCAAGACGCCTGAAGAGACGGCGATGGACCTCGTTATAACGGATAGCACACGGGTGGAGGCAGCCTATTTTCTGATGAGTGAAGATAACATCAAGCGTCAGATTGCATTGCCGTATGTGAGTTTTGGTTCGGATGCAGGATCGCCGACAGCCGAAGGTTTTTTCTTAAAGTATAAAGACCATCCGCGCGCTTATGGAAACTTTGCGCGCCTTCTGGGCAAGTACGTCCGTGATGAAAAAGTAATCCCTCTTGAGGAGTCCATTCGCAAATTAACATCGTTGCCTGCGGGGAATCTGAAGGTCAGCCGGCGTGGCTCTTTGACACCAGGCTACTTTGCAGATGTGGTAGTGTTCGATCCTGTAAAAATTCAGGACCATGCCACTTTTGAAAACCCGCACCAGTACAGCACGGGAATGGTTCACGTGTTCGTGAACGGAACACAAGTCTTGAAAGACAGTGACCACACAGGCGCCAGGCCAGGCAGGGTCGTGCGGGGACCTGGGTGGAAGAAAAAATAGTTAATACGACGACATAAAATTCAAAACGACTGCTCTTTTCATCACGCAGATCATCCTGTTGAGTTCCCGCAGATTCACACCCGATACGGCCTTTCGTGATTTAAATAAGAATGACTCGATGGACATCTATGAAGACCGCAGCCAGCCTCGAAAAACGGGTGAATGATCTTCTTTTTCAGATGAATGTGGAGGAGAAGGCATCCAGCAGAGGCGCATAACTTGCTCCAAAGTTGACCATAAGAGCTTTTGTAAAGTTTGGGTTTGGTCTCAATTATTAGTTTTGAAAGTCAATAGGGTTGAAGTGGAGGTTTAAGAGGGATAATTCAGAAATTTTCCCTGGTTCAATTTCCAAATCTTAACTGGAAATGATACATTCGATTTCCCTAACACTAAAACCCCTTTTACAATGAATTTTCCAGAAATCCTCAGCCTGTTCCGCCAGGGTAAAGGCACGGCAAAAAGTCACATGAAAAATTTGATTGAAATGGCGGCTGTGGATGGGAATTTTGATGATGTTGAGTACGATCTGCTGAAGGCGATTGCGAAACGGAATGGCATTTCAGAAAGTCAGCTAAAAGAAATCAGGAAAAATCCCTCCGGTATTCATTTTGAAGTTCCCACCAATAAGAAAGAAAAGTTTCATCAATTCTACGACCTTGTGAACATGATGGTGGCGGACAAGGCCGTACATAATGATGAACAAAGGCTATGTTCTTTATTTGCTGTCAAATTTGGCTACGCCCGTCCTCACATCAATGGCCTTATTGATGCTATTCGGGCAAATATCAAAAACGGTCAGGATCATAACGAGACTATGAAACGCGTCGATATAATGCTCACGGAAGCCCCTGCATCGGTTTCACAGTAGCTGTTTCTGCTTTTTATTAAAGGCTTGTCGACCCACGGCTTAAACCTCGTTGGAAAACTATTTTAAGAACCAAACCCTTAATTTTGAAACTGCTTTTCATTCTTTTTTGCCTGCTGTTCAGCATTCAAACAACAGCCCAGGATCTGTCCCTTTACCAGAAGCAGACCTATGTGAATGACGGACAGGTGCTCTCATACCGCATTCTCTACCCTGAAAATTATGACCGGTCAAAAAAATACCCGTTGATCCTCTTTCTCCATGGAGCCGGCGAACGCGGAAATGATAATGAAAAACAGCTCACCCACGGATCAAAACTTTTCCTCAGTGATGAAAACCGCAAAAAATTTCCAGCCATCGTAATTTTTCCCCAATGTCCGGCCGAAAGTTTCTGGAGTTCGGTAAGTATTGATCGCACAAAAAAACCTGCGGGATTCGTGTTTGATTATACAAAACAGCCCAACGCGCCGCTGGTATCCTCCGTGGAAGTCGTGAAGAAAGTAATGTCAGAAGGAAGTGTTGATGCTACCAAAGTGTATGTTATGGGATTATCGATGGGCGGGATGGGAACATTTGAAGCGGTGTATCTTTATCCGGATATGTTTGCAGCGGCCATGCCCATTTGTGGTGGTGGCGATGTTATTCATTATGATAATCGTATTCTCAAAACGGCTTTTTGGGTGTTTCACGGCGATCAGGATGCAGCCGTGGATGTAAAAAATTCAAGAGAGATGGTTGAAAAATTAAAACAACTGAAGGCTGATGTGCGCTATACCGAGTATCCCGGTGTCAACCACAACAGCTGGGACAACGCCTTTGCGGAACCGGATTTTTTGAGCTGGCTTTTTTCGCACCAACGAAAATGATTTTATCTGTGGTAATCAGTGCAATCCGTGGCTAGAAATTAAAACAACTGAAGACTGATGTGCGCTATACCGAGTATCCCGGTGTCAACCACAACAGCTGGGGACAACGCCTTTGCAGAACCGGATTTTTTGAGCTGACTTTTTTTGCACCCGCGAAAATGACTTTATCTGTGGTAATCAGTGCAATCCGTGGCTGTAAATGGAGGCTCAAATATATCCACCTCGCAATACATAGGAGAAATCATGACTTATACCGTACGCTTAACAAAGTCATCAGTACGAATAGAAAAACCGCCAATAGCAACGCCAGCCGAAGCGTGAATGCATCCGCCAACAGGCCAATGATAGGAGGTCCAAACAAGAATCCGGTATAGCCAACCGTAGTCACCATGGCAAGTCCTACACCAGGAGGCAAGTCTTTTGTGTGGCCCGCAATGCTATAGGCAATCGGAACAATGGCGGAGAGCCCCAGGCCGACAATAAAGAGACCAGTGATCACCGTGATGGGGTGTACGAAAATCAGGGCGATGCTTAAACCCACTGTGGCCACAATTCCACAAGCAACCATGAGCGCTTTGTCTCCAAATTTCACTCGGGCGCCGTCTCCGAAAACCCGACCGATCGTCATCGCCAGTGCAAACGCTGATAGTCCGAGGGGAGCAAGAGCGGGATCAGCCTTCACAATATTTTCCATGTAGTTGGTGCTCCAGTCGGCCATCGCCCCTTCGCCCAGCATACAGCAGAACGCGATGACACCAATGCTCACCATCGCCGCATTTGGCAACCGGAACGCCGGACCTTCTACCGTTTTATTTTGCGGCTTGTCATGAATCAGGTAATAGCGCGCCACAAACACGGTGACAATGCTTATTGCACTGATGGTGACAAAATGAATAAACAATCCAGGACTCAACTTGGTAAATAATGAACCGCCTGCAGCCCCGACCATCATTCCAATGCTAAAAAGTGCATGGAAGGAAGTCATGATCGGTTTGCCCAATTTTTTTTCCACCATCACTGCCTGTGAGTTCATGGCCACGTCCAGCATGCCCGCCGAAATACCGAGTAGAAAAAATAAAAAAATGAGCGGCCAGAGTGTAGCGGTTGGCAGCCATGGAATGAACGGAATGAGGGAACAATAAAAGAACGCTGAGAAGATCGTGACCCGGCGGCTGCCGTTTCGAAGGATCAGCCAGCCAGTAAAAGGCATAGCGATCAATGCGCCGACAGCCGAGGATAATAAGACCAGTCCTACTACGCCATCATTGATATCGAACAAATTCTGGATGCGCGGCAAGCGCGAGAAATAGTTGGCATGTACAAAGCCATTGAGAAAGAAAATAATATTGACAGCAAGACGAGCGGGGGACACAACGCGCATGAATTTTTTTCGAAAGATAACCAAAGGTAACAGGCCTAGGGGTTGGGTGTAATGTTATCCTGTTTTTGTTTGGAACAATCGATTGAGGAGTTGAGAATTGAGAATTAAGGAGTTGAGAATAGAGAAGTTGAGAATTTGGGTATTTTCTGAGTAGGTAGCATCAACTTTTATGATTCTGGTAGTTCTCAATAAACAAGATGCCCGGCGTTTCTTAATTCTCAACTTCTCATTTTTACTTTTCAGCGTCCTTGACGGAGAAATTGCAAACGCTTCCGCCAGCCCTGCCATCGTCAGACATCCCTTCCATTACCACCTGAAAGTTTCCGGTTAGATCCGAAGAATAAAATTCAATTTGGTACGTTCCTTTTGCGTCAACAACAACCGATGGGTTCCAATACAAAAGATTTCGTTGATCGGGCAGCCTGTTTTCCAGTGGCTGGCTGCTCTCATAAAGGGGTGAAACGAATTCCCGCTGGAGCTGGAGACCTTGATAATCGATCGTAGCAGATTTCGGATCGATCCTGAATCCTTTGTCGGCCTGATAGGTAGTATAACTAACAATGCCTGGAAAAGTAAGCCTGCCGAGGTAGTATTGCCGGGTTACTACTTCAAGCTTCTTCACTTTCAGAGGATCGAAAGCCATGATCGTGTCGACATCAAAAATAGGCAGTCCGTCCAGTAAGACGAGCGGATCGTCCTTAAACATATTTTTTTTCACATGGTCGAGTACGAAGAAATGGAACCCGTCCTTTCGCTTGCGCACAAATACGCCCGGCACATATTCTCTCATGACTTCTTCCATCACCGGGAAACGCGTATAATCATCCAGGTTATACGTTTCATCCGGGGTGCCGTAAAAAGGAAGGCTGTCAACCTGAACTTTTCTGAAGCGGTCATCCAGGCTCCTGTTATACACATTCTGTACCTGAACACTAATGCTGCGTGCAAGGATTTGTTTTTTAAGTGATGGTGACAAATGAAGTTCAGGTAAAGAATCTGAAGCAAAATGTGAGGAAAAAGGACTTTGTATTTTAATTTGATAAGCGCTGTCTTTCCGGGTATCGGCCTGTGCCAGGATGTTGTGGTGCCCGTAGAAATTCTTCATTTCATAAAACACTTCACCGGTTAGATTGCTTTTTGATTCGTAAAGGCGGATGCCCCTGCCGGTTGAACTCAGGTAGGTTTGGATTCCACTTGCGGGAAGACCATCCTGACGGGTCACCAGGCCTTGGATAACAGGGCCACGGTACTCCGGAAAATTATTAAAGGGTTGGGGTTTGCTAGCGAGGATAGTCGTCCAGCTGAACCTCCGCCACCCATGCGTGAGCATCAGGTTGTCCGTTGCTTCTGTGACATCCCGATCCTGGCTGAAATAGTACGCTGGAGATTCAATGAATCCTCTTAAATCGGAACCCAGCCAAAAGTGATCGAAGATGTGGTCGCGGCCTGGAAGATGAAGGGAATCATTCTTGTACACCGCAATAGACAAATTACAAGAAGATGGTGTTTGTATTTCCAGTACAACTTTTCTCCTCGTACCAACCAGTGGGGCGCTGGTGACATTCACGGGGAGTATATTTCTTGGCTGTTTAAAAAACAACCGCTCGCAAACCGGTTTGAGACCTGCATCAAAAATTGTCAGGTGAGAAATTCCTTCT
>JANYKP010000467.1 GCA_025358195.1 Cyclobacteriaceae bacterium | reverse complement strand
CCCGTTAGGGACAAAATATTTGTAGGAATTCACACGAGTTTGGCGGAGGGGGTGCCGTCAGGTACCCAGTTGTAGCAGGATAACATTTTGTCCCTACAGGACACCTACATATCAAGGAGATATTTTTTACAAACATTCCGTCCCTACCGGGACCAATGGTTAACAATTAACGTTGTCCCGTCAGGACGAATATTTGGAGTCTAATTCAATCATAAATTTTAATCGCCGAGTTAGTGGCAAAATCTTTGTAGAAATTTAGACGGAGATTCAAGCGTGCAGCAGCACATCTTTCTCCAGGTACACAGATATCGCATGACCTTTCTCGTCGATACCGATGATCTTTACCCGCTGCACTTCGTTGATCATCATAGGATCATAAGCAGCACTAACGCGGATATAATTCTCCGTAAACCCATGCATCATGCCGCCTTCAATATCATTTTCAAAAAGAACGTCACGCGCTGAATTAATATTTTCTTCATAGAAAACCCTGCGCTTTTTGTCGGACAAAATATGCAGCATACGTGACCGCTCATGGCGCTCTTTCATTGGCACCTTTCCGGGCATGTGGATGGCGGCGGTGTTGTCGCGTTCGGAATAGGTGAAGACATGCAAATAAGAAATGTTGAGCTCGTTGATGAAGTTGTAGGTCTCCAGGAAATCTTCATGCTGTTCCCCCGGAAAGCCGACAATCACATCCACACCGATGCATGCGTGCGGCATCCTGGATTTTATGGAAGCTACCCGTTCTGCATAAAGTTCACGCTTGTACCGACGGCGCATCAATTTCAGGATTTTGTCGGAACCAGATTGAAGGGGTATGTGGAAATGAGGAACAAATCGTTTTGACCGCGCGACAAATTCAATCGCCTCATTGGAAAGAAGATTTGGTTCGATAGAAGAAATGCGGAAGCGCTCAATTCCACTCACTTCATCCAATGCCTTGATTAGATCGAAGAATCGCTCTTTTCTTACGCCATCTTGGATACCAAAATCACCGGTGTTCACGCCGGTTAAAACAATCTCTTTTACATCTGTCGCAGCGATCTCTTTAGCCGTAATAACAACGTTTTCAATGGTCTCACTTCTGCTATTGCCCCGCGCCAACGGAATGGTGCAAAAGCTGCAAGAATAATCGCATCCATCCTGCACTTTCAGGAAGGTACGGGTACGGTCGTGGAGGGAGTAGGATTTATTGAATACGTTAGCGTTTTCAATGTCAGAAGCCAGTACTACCGGCTGTGGCGGTCTTACAAAGCCGTCAAGGAGTTCTACCAGCCTGAACTTTTCTGAGGCACCCAGCACGGCATCTACTCCGGGTATTACTGCGATCTCTTTTGGTTTGAGTTGCGCGTAACATCCAATGATGGCAACATAAGCTTCCGGCGATATGGACCTCGCCTCGCGGACGATCTTATGACACTTTTTATCAGCGTTTTCGGTAACGGAGCATGTGTTAATGATGAATATGTCCGGTGAGTCGGTAAAATCGACTTTGCGATAGCCTTTCTCTTCAAATTTTCTGGAAATGGCCGAGGTCTCTGAATAGTTCAGTTTGCATCCAAGGGTGTAGAAGGCCACTTTTTTCATCGCTGCAAAGATAACAGAAGAAGCATGCAAAATTGCCACGGGTTTAAACCCGTGGCAATTCAAGCCACCAATCTTCTATGATAATTCACCTGTCCCAGATGGTAATTTAGATGAGCCGATAAATGAACAAGGAAGAATAAAGTTGTCGTGGGCTTACCGAGAACATCTTCAGGATAATTGGCTTGCAGTTGCTGTTCGGTTAAGGTGGGTAGCGTGTCGCTCACTGCTTTTTTAGCGGAAGCTATTTCCTTTATCAGATTTTCACGGGATACATTTTTCGCAGCAAATTCATTGTCACGATTTCTCACATAATCGGATTTTCCGAGCACGGCACCAAAGTAATGCTGCAAATTTCCGCAAAGGTGCAGACACAAGTTACCCGCTGGATTCTTAATCGCTTTGTCAACTTTCCATAGCGACGCTTCATCAGGATAAAGCAATAACTCACTTTCAAGTTTACTTAAATCTCGGAGCAACACATTTTGCAACGAATCAACAAACAGGTTCTTCATCGTATAATATCTTTTTCGATTGCTTTGATTTTTTCATCCAGATTGCGGGTAGCCAGCACGAAGTTCTTCGGATCAGACAAGCGCAAACTCACACTGATATAAAATTTGATCTTTGGTTCGGTGCCTGAAGGACGCACGGATATTTTTCCCCCTTCCCACGTACAGAATTGAAGCACGTCTGACTTGGGAAGATGGATGGGTGTGACCTTACCGTTTAAGAGACTTGTTTCTTCACTCGTTTGATAATCAAAAACACGAATCACCTTTTGTCCGGCAATTACACGGGGTGGATTGCTGCGAAACTGCTCCATCATGTACTTGATCTGTTGTTCGCCCTCGGCGCCTGCGCGTACCAGATTAACAAGGCTTTCTTTATAGAGCCCGAACTCGACGTACATTTCAACCATCCATGTGTACAGGCTTTGCCCTTCATCTTTTGCGGCGGCGGCCATCGCGGCAAAAAAAGCACACGCTGAAACGGCATCCTTATCCCGCACAAAATCGCCCACCATGTAGCCGTAACTCTCTTCGCCGGCAGCAATGAATTTCTTTTTCCCTTCGTTCTTGCGAATTAATTCGGCGATGTACTTGAAGCCAGTCAATGTATTGACACATTCAATTCCAAAGTGCTCCGCCATTTTATCAATAAGTTCCGTCGTAACGATCGTCTTGACGATGTAGGCGTTTTCTTTATTTCTTAAATTCTTAAGAATAAACCACATCATCAGGCTGAGTGCCTGGTTTCCATTGAGAAGAAAAAATTCTCCCGCTGGATTTTTAATTCCAATGCCTACCCGGTCGGTGTCGGGGTCCGTTGCCATCACGAGATCGGCTTGTATCGCATTTGCTTTTCTCAATGCCAGATCCATCGCTGACCGCTCTTCGGGATTCGGAGAGGCAATCGTTGGAAAATTTCCGTCGGGTACTTTTTGCTCTTCAATGACCGTTACGTTTTCGAAGCCCAGTCTCTTCAGGCACACCGGCACCATGGTGATCCCGGCCCCATGGAGGCTCGAATAAACGATGGAGATATCTTTTTGTTTTCGGATGCTTTCCTGCCGTGGAATCAGTTTTTCAACTTTCTTGTAGTACGCTTCTTCAATCTCGGGTCCGATCACCTTGATTTTTGCCTTGTCGGGATTAAATTTTATCTGGTCAAAGCTGGTGATGGCGTTGACCTCCTCGATTACATGCTTGTCATGGGGGGGCACAAGCTGGGCGCCGTCGTTCCAGTAAGCCTTGTATCCGTTGTATTCTTTTGGGTTGTGAGAAGCAGTGATTACGATCCCGGATTGGCATTTCAGGTGTCGGATGGCAAAGGACAGCAGGGGAGTGGGTCTTAATTCCGGGAAGAGATTGACGATGATGCCGTTGGCTGAAAAAACATTGGCTGTCACTTCTGCGAAGTACTTGCTGTTATTGCGACTGTCGTATGCAATGGCGACTTGTATCGTTTGATCGGGGAAGGATTTTTTCAAATAATTGGAAAGTCCTTGTGTGGCGGCGCCGATCGTGTATTGATTTATACAGTTGGAGCCAACACCCATGATCCCACGGAGGCCACCCGTACCAAACTCGAGACTTCTGTAAAAACTGTCGATGAGTTGTTTAGGATCTTCCTTATTCAACAGCGCGTTAACCTGCGTCTTCGATTCAGCATCAACGTTGCTGTCAAGCCATTCTTTTGCTTTTGCTTTGGATTGCTTTATTA
>JANYKP010000460.1 GCA_025358195.1 Cyclobacteriaceae bacterium | reverse complement strand
GGCGAATATATTTCATTCAGCAAGAAAATCTTTGAGCCCGCGGCAAATGACCGACAACGTCAGTATAAACGGCGTTGCGGGTTTAGGAGGGCTTGAAAATGCAGCGAAGCGGAATGTCAAGCCCGACTGCTGCGCCTGGTCCCATAACTACAACACCATGTGAAAGATAATGTTAAAATTTAAAACTGATTTTTAGAGATGCCCTTAAGAAATTACTTTTAATACCTACACTGAACCCCCGCATTGCATAAACATTTTGTGTGCGCCTGGCATGAGCGCAAGGTATTTAAAGATACCTAATATTCCAGAGAGTGCAAGTCTCTCATTGGCGAGTTGGTGAAGCCAATTAGGCACGGAGCTGAGATTCATACGTTTTAATGGTGGCCTCACTGTAGCGTATCTGCACAAGATTCTCATGATAACCTTCCGGCAACTGCAAGTGATAAATAAAAACACGCTTGACTTCTTCAGGTATTTTCTCAAATCCATCCGAAATTTGTACAGGTTGAAAAACTGAAAATTTCTCTTTCAATTCATACAAAACTTCTTTTGAATAGGGCATGTACCAGCACGAGTGGGTCTTGCTGTATAACCGGCCAGGGATAGAACGAATGACCTTGTCTGAGAATGTGTTGATGCGCCCACGGGCTGACAAAATTTGTGGCCGTGGCCGATGACGGAATTCCAAGGAGTCACTCTAATTAGCCCAATTGTTTTAAAAATGTTTTAAAGGGCGAACAAAAAAAAGCTACTCATGTAACTGCTTGATTATCAAGTGGGAGCTGAGGGGTTCGAACCCCCGACCCTCTGCTTGTAAGGCAGATGCTCTGAACCAGCTGAGCTAAGCTCCCTTCAATTTTTTAGGACTGCAAAGGTAATTGAGAAATTGAATTGCACAAAAAATCAAAGTGCCAAACAATTGACTATGTATGGATTTGGCGGCTTTTGAGTGTCTGCACGACCGTTCTCTCAAAAAATCAACCATTCTACAGTGAATAATCTCGCTCGATTTCCTCCTCCGTACCAGCACGGATTTATCGCCGTGTCTGCACGGTACAAATCAGACCAGCTTCACGGCATTTTGCCGGAAGTCTTAGTCAACCGTGAATTCCTGCTCTTTAAAGTTTAAATTTGTTAAGCTCCGAGGAGCGCGCTATGAGGGAAATCATTTTTTTGTCAGCTTTATTGTTGTCGCTTCAATACCGCGTGGCTGGACAAGGTGTAAAGGCTAACACCGACCCGTTAAAATCCAAATTCGTGGCCGGGCAGGAGGTGAAGACCTCGCCGGACCAGTTGAAATCCAAATTCCTGGCAGCGCCGGCAGCAGAATGGAATCAAATCTTTGCAGCGTATAAAACCGAAATCAAGGATACGCTGGTGGACCGGTGGAGAACGCAGGCAATCGCGCTGTACGGTACAAACGAAATTGCTCCAGCACACCTGTTGATCGATGTATGCCTGCATCTTTCTAATTTATTACAGAACGTTGATTTGAATGGGATGTGCCTGCTGGCAAAAGCTGAAATATATTTTCAGGAAAAAGATTATACCCATGCCATCGACTTTGCTCAACGTGCAGGCAAGGCGTTCATTCAATCTAAAAATACATATCAATTGGCCCGCAGTAAAAACAGGATGGCCCGCAGCTATCACTATGCTGAACAAGAGCAGAATTCTGTGAAAGCATTTGAGGAGGCCATCGCCCTGAAAAAGCAACTTATAAAAGCTGAACCGGGGAATAAACTGTACAACGAGAGCCTGTATGGATCATTGGAAGACTTTGGAATTGCCTTGTACGAAATGACACAGTATGAAAGGGCTATAAAACTTTACCAGGAAGCCCTCGAAGTTAGCAAGCGCGTAAAGTACGACTACGTTGAAGCCAATCTTTTGTATGATATCGGCCTGGCGTATTCATACAATAAACAACCGACCGAAGCCATCGTGTCCTTCGAGAAAGCAATTCGTGCTTATGAGGTAAGTAAGGATTCAGCAAGCATCATGGGTTTGTACCGGCAATTAATAAAAGCGCACGATGCGAAGGGTGACGCGGAAAGTGCACGTTCCACCGCCAGGATTGCAATAGCGTATGGCCAAACAATAAAGGATCCAGCCACGATCATTAACTTCCTTCAGACATTCATCACGAAGTACAAGACAGCAGAGGATTACAAAGCGTTGATTCCTTTTTATATAGCGCGCGAAAAACTATGCGCGAAGATTTATCCAGATAGTATCATAACCCTAAAAACAGATTTGGCAAATGCCTATAAAGGAGACAAGGAATACGACAAGGCCATTGAAAAACAACTGGAGGTCTACGCACTGAACAAATTGGCAGACGATGAAAATAGGACCGGAGTAACCGCGGGTATCATTGGTGGTATTTATGAAACTTATAAAGAGGATTTCAAGACGGCAGCAAAATATTACCAGCTGAGCGTTGACCACCATAATAGAACAAAAGATCTCAATGTAAGAGCCCTGGCCTATTGGACGGAAGCGTATAACTTTGGCCAAAACCAAAAAGATTATCCCAGGGCGATCAAAAGCTATTCGGAAGCAATCGCTCTTTATGCTCAATTGAAAGACACGACTGATTGGAAGACCATGCTCTGCAATGCGGCGTACTCCTACCGCGATGCAGGAGATTCAATCAATGCGTATAAACTTCATGAGCAGGCCATCAGACTCACGTTGAAAAATTCTGATCCGGCAAATCTGAGCTATGCCTACGATAAAGCAATCGAGACGTTCGCACACTTTAAAAACTTTGATAAAAAGATTGAATACCTGATTAAAAAATATGAACACGTCAAAGCCAGCGGCGACCAACTGAAAAGTGCCGTGGCCGCCAAAGCCATTGGAACGGAATACGAAGAGAAAAAGAATGATTACAAGGCAGCCGATAAATATTATCAGCTAAGTGTTGAGCATTATAAAAAGACGGATGACAAGGCCGCATTGGCGAGCGCCTACTGGAGCACGGCCTATAATCAAGGGAATAATCAAATGGATTATCCAAAATCGATTGACAGTTACAAAAATGGCGCTACCGTTTATTCTCAACTCAACGACACTACCAACTGGAAGACGATGTTGTGCAACATTGGTTTCATGTATCGCGATGCCGGCGATTCATTAAATGCATACAAAGTTCATCAGCAAGCAATCACGCTGACGTTGAAAAATTCGGATCCCGAGAATTTGACCTACGCATATACCAAGGCCGGAGAAACCTATGGACATTTTAAGAATTTGAATAAGAAGATGGAGTTTCTTAAGAAGAAATACGATCTGTATAAGTCCATAAAAAATGACCAGAAGAGTGGCGTGCAAGCAAGCGTTATAGGAAAGGAGTATGAAGAGCAGCGGAAGAACTATCAAACCGCCAATCAATACTATTTGTTGAGTATGGATCATTTTAAGAAAGCGAATGATTTCGATGGTCTTGCGGAGGTGTATTGGAACTATGGTTACAATCTTGACCAGAATCAGAAAAAATATAAAGAGGCTATTGATAACTACAGAAAATCGAGTGCGTTGTACGCGCAACTCAATGATACTACCAACTGGAAGACCTTGTTATGTAATATCGGAGTCGCTTATCGCTATGTCAACGATTCAATCAGTTCCTACAAAGCTCACCAGGAGGCCGTTGACGCAACACTAAAAAATTCAGATCCCGCTAACCTGGGGTATGCGTATGAAAAATTCGCAAATAGCTATGGCCATTTTAAGAATTACGGTAAAAAACTGGAACTGCTGAAAAAGGTGATGGCGCTCTATGAGCAGGCAGGGAACATCGCCAAAATCGGGGAATCAGCGAAAAACATTGCCAAAATGTATGAGGAAGATTTTAAAGACTATAAAAAGGCCGACCCGTATTATTTGCTAAACATTGAGCGCACCAATCAAACGAACGACCTGAACGCACAAGGGTTTGCATACTGGAACTACGGTTACAACCTGGGCCTCCAGCAGCAATATGATGAGGCGATCAAAAATTACGAAAGGGCCTTTCTGCTATTCATAGCCAACAAAGACACGAGCAACGCATCGATCATGCGCTCGAATGTCGCCCAGACGCTTTGGTCGCTTCAAGATTTTGACAAATCCATTGAAACTCACAAAGAAGCGATCAAGTTGGCGATCAAGGGCAAGAATCAGGAAATGATCTATAAATCCTGGAATGCCCTGGCCGATTTGTACAAGGCAACCGGCAACCCGGTCAATAGCACTGAAGCGTTTGGGAACGCGATCACAGCCATGGAGGTTTTGAAAGACACTGCCAAGCTCGCAACCTCGTATGCCGACATCGCGAGCAGCTATTCTAAATCGAAAGAATATGTAAAATCATTTGAGTATTACGCCAAGGCAGCGAACATTCACAAATCACGAAAGGACACGACTGCCTGGGCAACGGTTTTGTATGACTGGGGCGGAGTCTACAATACGAAAAAAGAGTATCCCGCGGCGTTGGAGAAATACAAATTGGCCTTGATGTTGTATCGAAAGAAAAAAGATAAATCGAACGAAGCCTACTGTCTCATTTCTCTTGCCTCCATCGAACAATCCATAAATAATGATTACAAGAAGGCAGAACTTTTATACAATGAGGCCATTACCCTCGCGAAGAAATTCAACTATGATTATGTACTGGCCTATTGTTATGATCAAATGAGGTATCTCTACCGCAGCACGGGCCGCACTGCACTGGCAGAAGAAAATAGCCTGAAAGCCCTGGACATGTATAAAAAGCTGGAGAACTGGAAGCAGGTAGCCAACTCCCTTTCTGGAATTGGATATGATGCCTACTATGTTTATGGGGATCTGACAAAGGCGATGAATTTTTATGATCAGGCCCAGGCAATTGCCGACACCTTAAAAGATAAACTAGTCCTGGCAAACATTATTGAAGGAAGGGCGTCGGTCTACGAGCAACGGGGAGAATTTACCAAAGCCCTTGAAACAATTGATAAGAGTTATGAATTGTATCGCGCGGTTGACAACGAGTGGGGTATCGCCGGCACATACATCGATCGCGGCAATATCTATAAATTAATGACAGAATATGAAATCGCGATGCGATATCAATTCAAGGCCGATAGCATGTACCTGGCAATGGGTACAGAATACGCGCGACTGGCACCGCTTGCAAATATTGGTGAAAATTATGTGGCCCAGGCTAACTATCCAAAAGGATTGGAATTTACGCTGAAGTCGTATGACATCATGAAAAAAGCCGGTGACATGGATGCCAACATGTGTATTATCAAAGGCAACATCGGGGAAATTTATTATTTGATGAATAACTATTCAGAGGCGGACAAGTGGCTAAAAGACGGTTTGGAGACGGCCCGAAAGGTAGGAGCCAAACGCCCAATGATTGGCATACTTGGCAGCCTGGGCCGTCTTAAGATTGATGAAAAAAAATTCGCGGAGGCAGAAATTAATGTGAATGAAGGTTTGAAAATTTCCAAAGAAACGGGCAATACTCTTGGTCATTTGACGAGCCTGGTCCTCATCGGAAAGTTGAAAGTCGAACAAAAGCAATACGATAAAGCAAAACCGTTCCTGGAGGAGGCGCTGAAAATCTCCACAGCCATAGGCACCGATAATGCCCTTTGGGAAGTCGAATATCTTTTGGGGTTAATGCAAAAGAATACGGGCAACCTGCCACAAAGCACGGAGTCACTGAAGGAGTCGGTGAAAGTAATTGAGAAAGTAAGAAACAAGGTAACAGGAGGAGAAGAAGCACAAAAGCTTTTTTCTTCCGATAAGAACATACTGAAAGTGTATGATGCCCTCGTGGAGGTCTTACTCGCACAAGGACTCACCGAGGAGGCAATGACCTACATCCAGAAAAATAATGAAGACAACCTGAAAGCCAAGTTCAAGGGACTGGATGTCAAATTTGAAAATGAAAAGAAACAGCGGGCCGTAGCCGATGAACGGAACATGAAGGCGAAACTTGACGGCATCGAACAACAAATCTTGAATGAGAAATTGCTGGCGAAAGAGAAGCAAAACACGGATAAACTAAAAACCCTCGAAGGAGTAAAGACCATTGCTGAATCGGACTATATCAAGTTTGTCAACCAGCAAATCAACGTGCAGCCGGAGCTCTCGAAGTTTTTCAATAACAGCGTTCAGCCTACGCAGTTCAGAAAAATAAAGAATAAGATTCCAAAAGACATGGCACTGGTATCCTACCTGGCGGGAGAAAATCAGCTGTACATTTTTGCGGCAACCTCGGATACCGTCGTGGCTAAAATTGTTACCGTTTCGCGAATCCAGCTGACCAAGGACATTAGCGCGATGTTGAACATTATCAGGAGCAACCTCGGCGCCTTCACACCGCTGGACTTAAAGAATGAAGTTGCCGAGCGTAAGGAAATTGTCAACAACATGAAGCAGACGGATGCGATGGTGAAGCCTTTTGAAGATGCCTACCACTACCTCATTGCGCCTGTCAGCAAGGAAATCGCCGGGAAAACCAGGCTTGGAATAATTCCTACGGGCGCGTTGAATTACATTCCTTTTCAAATGTTGGGCAAAACTTTGGCCAATGGCAAATTCAGCCTGATGATGAGTCAGTATTCCATTTTTTATGCCAATTCAACGGATATGCTCTTCCGCGATGAAAGTGACAACGAAAAGAAATATAATATTCTAGCGTTCGGTAACCCCGATAAGTCGCTACCCTCCACGGAGAAAGAAGTCAACGACATCAAGAAGCTGTATCCTTCCGCCTCCATCTTCCTCCGCGAAGAAGCTACCGAAGACAAAGCCAAGTATGCCAACGAAAATTACAACGTGATGCATTTTGCCACGCATGGTAATTTGGACTATGAAGACTTTAGCAAATCATTTATCACGATGGCCGGCAACCCATCGAAGAGTGAAGACGGCAAACTGACCCTGGAAGAACTTTGGGGCATGGAAGTGATGACGCACCTGCACATCGTAGTTCTTTCCGCCTGTCAGACAGCGGTGACCAAGGGATCCAATGAAAGTTCGGCGGTGAGCCCTGCCAGTGGGTTTCTTCAAAACGGTGTGAAATCGGTGGTAGCCACGCTGTGGAAAGTAGACGACGAAGCTACCTCGTTGCTGATGGCAGATTTTTATAAGAACATCAAAACCATGGACTCGGTTGACGCCCTGAGGTCGGCTCAGATTACATTATCAAAAAATCCAAAATTTGTTCATCCGTATTATTGGGCGGCGGTGGTTTTGTTGGGGGACTGGCGGTAGGCTTGATGGAAATTGGGGGCCCCCGCATGCCAAATGAAGACTTCATTTTGTAACCGATCATGACGCATAAATATTTGCTAAATATTACCTGTAAAAAACTCCTCCACCGTATCCAGCACATCAATATATGTTATGGAAGAATGGTCGCCTGCTACTTTGGTTATCTCCTTCCGCGGCGTATGCCCTACCACCTGGTGATAGCCGGGCAAGAGGTCAACAGAAGTTTCCCGGTAGTCGGCCCAGGTAATTCCGCCAAAGGAGTCGGTGCCGCCTCGTAAGGCGCTTACCGTATGTAACACGGCCTGGTTTTCGGAGTCATGGATGCTGTTTAGCAAATCGGCAACGTGGATTTGTTTGTCTTCAATAAGCTTGGCATACGCGGTCAAATTGTGCTTCACAAACGAGTGGCTGAGTCCGGCATGGGTAAAGAGGTAGTCGCCAAACTGCACGGCGGCCTGGAACAGGTTTCTGTTGTCCCGAAACAATTCGGTGTAGTCCGGCTGAAAAAATGAATTGAACCCGGAGCACCGATACGCTGGGTATTCCATGTAGTGTATGTCGTGGTTGCCCAGCAGCAGTGTGACTTTGCCGGAATGCTGTTTCTTGAAATCAATCAGCTCTTTCAGGTTGTTAATAATTTTGTCAGGGGTTATGGTGAAGCTGTCTGCATAATCGCCTATGAAAATGATCTGATCATACTCCTCCGGGTTTACTTTCTTCCAGGAATTTTTTCCGTGCAAGTCCCCGATAGCAATGATTTTATTCATGGAGATTTATTCTTTGCCGGTAAAAATACATTTAATCAGGTTTGTTAAGGTTTTCACACCTTTCAATACAAACGCACACCCACGGATAAATGCGTATGGTCGAAAAGTAGACTTGAATGTTCAGTTCTTTTTTCTTCCAATTACAATCCTGTCTTTTCCGCTCAGGTCTTTTAAGATTTGCACGTCAGCATACCCAAGCGACTCAAAGAGTACAGCCGTGTCATTGCCCAGTCGCTCATTAATTTCTGTAAGAAGGAGGCCTCCTTTTCTTAAAGATTGCCTTGCTTTCTCCGCGATCGCCCTATGAAACAAAAGCGGATTTGAATCGGGGACAAACAGGGCCCGGGCTGGCTCGTAATCAACAACCTTCTTTTGCAAAAAGGTCTTTTCATTTTCTAAAATATAGGGCGGATTGCTCACGATTGCATCCAGCGGACCCATTGAAATGGTATCGTTCAGTATGTCATGTAGCTGGAATTGGACGTTCGCCGTTAGTCGTTTTGCGTTTTCCTTGGCGACACCCAATGCATCGCTACGGATGTCAGTTGCAATCACGGTGGCAGAAGGAAGTTCAAGTGCCAGTGTAATCGCGATGCAACCACTACCCGTACCAATATCGAGTAAACGGATTTCTTGTTTACTGTCTTGAAAGTGATCCACCACCATTTTCACCAGTAATTCCGTTTCAGGACGAGGTATCAATACCGATTGATCGACCCTGAACTTTCTACCATAGAATTCAGCTTCTTCCAAAATATACTGCAGCGGTTCATGATTGTTGAGACGAAAAACGATTTGATCGAATAGCGATTGATCTGCCCTCACTTTTTTTCCGGCCATTATCTCCGCACGTGATAAGGCAAGCTTGCTTTCCAACAGCCATAAGAGAATCGCTTCTTTTTCTTCCCGACCATCGTCTGTTGTGAGGTTCCGCAATAATTGTTGAAAAAGTTGTTTAGAATCAAAGATCATGATGCAAGTGTAACTATGATTTAGCAGAACACCGCTTTTGGCTTTTAGCTTTTGTTTTTCGACATCTTCCCTGCATCTTTCGCCCGTGTCACAGGAAGAACTTTTCATGCAACGTGCTCTGGAACTCGCCAACCTGGGTGCTGGGACCGTGAGCCCGAATCCACGGGTGGGATGCGTGATCGTACACGACGACAAAATTATAGGTGAAGGCTGGCATAAGAAATACGGTGAGGCCCATGCGGAAGTCAACGCCATTGCTTCGGTAGTTGATAAAAGGCTTTTACCAAAGGCAACCGTTTACGTAAACCTGGAACCATGTTCGCACCAGGGAAAAACGCCCCCTTGTGTCGACCTGCTGCTGAAACACAACGTCAGGAAAGTTGTAATAGCCAATCTGGACACCAATCCTTTGGTAGCCGGCAAGGGCATCCGCAGGCTACGCGAAGGTGGCATGGAAGTGATCACCGGTGTTTCTCAGAAAGAAGGAAGGGAACTGAACAAACGATTTTTTACATTCATTGAGAGAAAACGACCTTACATTCTATTAAAGTGGGCCGAGACGTCTGATGGCTTTATTGCTCACGAAAATTTCGAGTCCAAATGGATCAGCAATGATCATTCGCGACAGCTCGTACATCGTTGGCGAACAGAAGAAGATGCTGTGCTGGTGGGCACCCGTACCGCCATGCACGATGATCCGAAATTAAATGTCCGGGAGTGGTCAGGGAGAAACCCGGTGCGCGTTGTGCTCGATCGCTTTTTACGTCTCAGCGACAAACTAAATTTGTTTGACCACTCACAGCCCACATTATGTTATAATTTATTAAGGCATGAAGAGCATGAAAACCTCACGTTGGTGCGGCTGGGCGATGAAAATTTCTGGCAAGAAATGATCCATGATCTTTATCAACGCAACATTCAATCCGTGATGATCGAAGGGGGAGGGCAAACGCTGGAAACATTCATCACCGGTGGTTGGTGGGATGAAGCCCGGATCTTCCGTTCGCACCGGACATTTACAAAAGGTATTCCTGCCCCAATCCTGAAAGGCCGACTTATTTATGAAGAAATTTTAAAGGATGATCATTTATCCATTTTTGTAAATGAGAACCTAGCCGAAAATTGGAGACTTTAAAATTTAATCAGGACTTTAAGACCAAGTCCGGAAAAAAAATATTCGGTGTGTGGACGGAAGGTTGTGTGATTCTTGTTATACGTATCTATCGCGCCTTCTGCGTGTCGCTTAAATGCTTTATTCAATGGTATTGAGGCTGCAAGAAACGCTACACCCCCTGCCGCAAAACCCCATTCCGGATCCCCTCCGGCGATGGCGGTCACAACCGGAAAGATGATCAGTGATCCTCCGATAAAACCCATCGTCCCGGCAACACTATAGTTGACTCTTGCTTTTTTAAACTCTTGGTAGGCAGCTGCATCATCTTTCATGATCTGCAATACTTGTTTGGGACTCACCGTAAAAGTGGTAGTGTCCTTTGTGTATTCGAATATGGCACCACCAAAAGTTTTATACATAACCAACCCAGGCGGGGGACTTTGTGCATAACATCCAAGGGTCAATAGACATAGAAGAAGGGCGACACTCAGGCATACACAAATTTTTTTCATAATTCGTTTTAAACGATCAATTGCCACGGGCTTAAGCCCGTGGCAATTTTCAAATGCACCCAGGAAGACAGAAGCCATTCAGAAAAGGAAATTGGATTAAATCATCCGCTTCGCCACCTCGTCCCAGCTCACCACGTTCCACCATGCGGCTATATAGTCGGCGCGCTTATTCTGATATTTTAGGTAGTATGCATGTTCCCATACGTCCAAGCAAAGAAGGGGAGTGCCTTTCAGTTCACTCACATCCATCATTGGGTTGTCCTGGTTAGGGGTGGAGCCGATCTTCAGTTTACCACCGTCGCTTACCAGCCAAGCCCAGCCAGAACCGAATCTTCCGATTGCCGCCTGCGAAAATTGTTCTTTGAATTTATCGAGTGAACCAAACGTTCCGTTAATGGCCTCCGTCAATTTTCCGGATGGAGTACCACCGGCGGGCTTCATCACTTGCCAGAAAAAATTATGATTCCAGGAGCCGCCACCATTGTTGCGGGCTTTCATTGAAAGTTTGGAGGCATTTGCAAAGAATTCCTTTTCGGTAGCAAAGTTGATTTTTTCGGCAGTGATGGCATCATTCACATTTTTGATGTAAGTCATATGATGCTTCGTGTAATGTATTTCCATGGTCATTGAATCGATGTGCGGTTCCAATGCATTGTAGCCATAGGGCAAGGGCACCTGCGCAAATAGCAGACCCGCTGGAGCAGCACTTGCGTATTCACTATTCATCAGGAGTGAAGAACCGATGGCCGCTGCGGTTGTGATCTTCATCGACTCTTTAACAAATTTCCGGCGATTAATTGTATTCATAAGTATTGAGTTTTAATTTATTCTATAAATATCAAATCTTCTGAGATAGAGTTTGCCATGGGCTTGCCTGTTCGCTGGCGCCGAAGCTTAGTGTGCCTGTAGCGAAGATGCGTGCTTGCCCCCGAAGCCTTGGCGTAGGCGGGGTAAAATTACCCAAAAATCTTTAGCTTTAGTGAACTAAAAGTTAGTCTATGACACGGATACTTTATAATCAAAATGCCGTTCTTGATTCGAGGGATATAGGCACCAGTGGCCTGATAGCATATCATTTAGGGTTAGGAGCCTTAACAAGTGAGGCTTACAGTATGAAAGAACGAGCCCTTAAAAAATAAGTAAGGCCTTGTACCAACGAGTACGATATCCGGCTTTTTTAAAAGATGTACTGATACTTTCGGTCAGTACATTTGGAGGCCCCCAGGCTCACATCGCGCATTTTTTGAAAATACTTGTACATAAGCGAAACTATCTTTCAGAAGAAGACCTGATGGAAATCAATTCGTTGTGTCAGGTATTGCCAGGTCCAACGTCCACTCAAACGCTGACGGCAATTGGTTATAAGATCGGCGGACCTAACCTTGCTTACCTCACCCTGTTGGTGTGGATACTCCCGGCCGTAACGCTGATGACCCTCGCAGCAATTATCATGGATTTATTTCAGGAAAGAAATGTTTCGCTCGTTTTTACCCGTTTCGTGCCAGCCATGGCGGTTGGGTTTGTAAGTTATGCAGCCTATACGATGACGATCAAAACTGTTCATACCCGTACAGGCATCGTCTTGATGATTTTAGCGGCTGTGCTTTCTTATTTTATCCGGTCTCCTTTCTTTTATCCTGCAGCGCTTGTTATTGCAGGGGTAGTGACAGCCTTTAAATACAAAGCACAACCGAAGGAAGAAAAAATTCCCATACGGATTAGTTGGGCTAATTTCATCTTATGGGCTGGTGTGCTTATCACCGCCGCGACGTTGGGCGGATTGACACATGGATTGCCAATACGATTGTTTGAAAATTTTTACCGTAACGGAAGCCTCATTTTTGGTGGGGGCCAGGTCTTGACACCATTACTCTACACCGAGTTTGTCGAACTCAAGCACTATCTCACCTCGCGGGAGTTTCTTTCCGGATATGCCATCGCTCAGTCCATACCTGGACCGGTGTTTTCATTCAGCGCCTACATCGGTGCGCTTTCAATGAAGCATGCAGGTGTCGGAGGCCAAATTGCAGGAGCTTTTATATCGGCTGCCGGGATTTTTCTACCCGGTACATTTTTGATCTTTTTTGTGATCAGGTTTTGGGAAAGTCTGAAAAAATTCAGGGCTGTGCGTGCTTCTCTCGAGGGTATTACGGCCGCCAGTGCAGGCCTTGTAGCAGCAGCCGCGATTTTTTTATTCCAGCCATTGGACAATACGTTTATTACGTATGCCTTTACGTTTGGAACATTTGCTTTGCTCACCTTCACAAAAATTCCTTCCGGGTTAATTATTGTGATGGGATTGTTGTTGGGATTTATATTATAAGCATCGCCCTCGTGGAGCAGGAAACAAGAAAAACCCTTTTCGCTAAGACGGGTTTCTTTTTTTCTACCGGGACGGCGAATTATCCAAGTTTGAAAATAATCGGGAGTGTATAACGCTGCCTGACAGTCTTACCCCGTTGCTTTCCAGGGTTCCAGGAGGGAGCTGATTGAACAATTCTCACGGCTTCTTCATCACATCCAGCGCCAATTCCCTTGATGGCTTTAACATCGGTAAGGGATCCGTCTTTATTAATAACGAACTCCACAAATACCCGGCCTTCGATGCCCATCCTTCTTGCTTGCACAGGATATTTTATTTTTTCTGACACGAATTTATAAAATGCCTCAAAACCTCCTTTCGGTGAAGCCGTCTCTTCAGGGAAGGTCTCAATAATATCACGCTCTTCCGGTTCCGGTGTTGGTAAAATAAACTCATGCTGCTTAAGTATATCGGTACTTTCAATTTCAATGTGAATGGAATCCTCTTCTGTTTTTGTATCTACTTCCACAAGCACAGGGTTATTTATCAAAGGAACCGGGGGTGGAGGGACATCTTTGGTTGGAGGAATATCAAACAATTCATCAATAAAAATTTCATTTTTGTCTCCAGGATTTATGATTTCACTATCCCGTTGTGGCCATTCAAAGGCCGCTACCACGAGCGTCATTGAAAGCAAAAGACCAATGCTGAAAAAGTAACTCGACTTTCTGGCTAAATCAACCGAGGCATTCTTTTTTGTTTCCATAAATTTTGGGCTGGTAACATAATCAGAATCCGAAAGGTGTGGTGGCGTCACACCTTTTGAAATAAAAATCATTGGACGCTTCGCTTAAGGAAGAGCGTCATTAAACAAAAAGGCCTGCTTCGTTTCCGAAGCAGGCCTAACGATTTTCCTTAACGACTTTTCTTATCCCAGTTTGAAAATAATCGGAAGTGTGTAACGCTGCTTGACTGCCTTGCCACGTTGCTTACCAGGATTCCAGGAGGGAGATGATTGAACAATTCTTACCGCTTCCTCATCACATCCTGCGCCAATTCCCTTGATGGCTTTGACATCGCTCAGTGATCCGTCTTTGTTAATTACAAACTCCACAAACACGCGCCCTTCAATACCCATGCGTCGGGCCTGGGCAGGATATTTAATTTTTTCACCGACATATTTGTAAAAAGCCTGCATACCACCTTTCGGAGTCGCTGATTCTTCTACGAC
>JANYKP010000348.1 GCA_025358195.1 Cyclobacteriaceae bacterium | reverse complement strand
GGTTGTGAACCAACTGGCAATCAGAATCATTCATTTAATTTTATTAAACAGAACACCGCATAATTGATCATATCCTGATAATTCCCCTTCACCCCTTCACTTATAATTGTTTTACCCTCGTTGTCTTCAATTTGTTTCACTCTTAACAATTTCATAAGAATAATATCGGTGATGGAACTGATGCGCATTTCGCGCCATGCCTCGCCATAATCGTGATTCTTATTTTGATGAAGCTGATACGTTTCTTCAACGGTATCGTGATAGAGAGGAGCGACCTGTTCCGCTGTCAGCTCCATTTCAGAAGATGTTTCAAGCTTCATTTGGATCAGGGCGATAACACAATAATTAACAATGCCGATAAATTCATCACGGACGCTGTCTTCCACTTTTTGCTGGCCCTTTTCCTGAATGCTGCGGATGCGTTGCGCTTTGATATAAATCTGGTCGGTAATACTTGGCAGTCTCAACACCCGCCAGGCAGTACCATAGTCACGGGTCTTCTTTACGAACAGTTCTTGGCAGGTGGCGATTACCTCTTTATATTGTGTGGAAGTTTTATTAATCATACAGTGGGTGCAAAATAACGTATTTTATACCAACAAAACATTGAACGTTCGCGGCCAGCTCATTGATCTGAGCACCCCAAAGATTATGGGCATTCTCAACGTAACCCCCGATAGCTTTTATGACGGCGGAAAATTCATGGACGAGAAGCCCATCCTGGATCAGGTAAAAAAAATGCTTGATGAAGGTGCAACCTTTGTTGATGTCGGTGGATACTCCTCACGGCCGGGAGCGTCGGATATTTCTGAGGAGGAGGAAACTGCACGCGTGGTGCCCACTATCAAACTCATCACAAAACATTTTCCCCAGTGCATTATTTCCATCGATACCTTTCGTTCATCCATAGCAATCAAGGCCGTAGAGGCAGGTGCCTCGATTATCAATGATATTTCGGGAGGCGAGCAAGATCCCCGCATGTTTAAGACAGTAGTGTCCCTCGATGTGCCTTACATTCTTATGCACATGCGTGGCACACCCCGCACAATGACCACGCTGACAGTCTACAGCAACTTACTAAAAGACATAACTGATTACTTTCATTCAAAAATCCATCAACTTCATCAATTGGGTGCAAAAGACATCATCATCGATCCAGGATTTGGTTTCGCGAAAACAGCCGAACAGAGTTTCGAATTACTGCATCACCTGGATTACTTTAAAATACTCGGACAACCTATACTGGCTGGAATCTCCAGGAAGTCGATGATCTGGAAAACATTAGATTCAACGCCTGAAGGAGCACTTAACGGTACCACCTCCTTGAACACAGTGGCACTTTTGAAAGGCGCCAGCATTTTGCGTGTACACGATGTAAAGGAGGCGGTTGAATGCCTCGACTTAATTGAAAAAGTAAGACCTTAGCAGCGGTTGGTTGCGAAAAGTTGTACCTGGTCACAAGATATTCCCACCGGACGTAGGCATTATCCTGGACAATTTTAAGGAGTTCCCGTTCCGGATTATCATAAGCCCAGTTCGGTTGTTATAAAGCAAAGTTTTAGTAACATTTGAAAGGAATTACACCCGCAAAACTTTCTAGAAGATTTACCTCATCTCACCCAGGTTTAGGCATACTCCTTGTGGAGATAAACGAGTTAAAAGGTTTAACTTTGACACGTGATTTTGGCCTTCAAAATATCATTTTTGGAAGTTAGCTGGGTCGACCTGGTGGACATCAGCTTAGTGGCCATCCTGCTATACCAAATTTATAAAATGATCAGGGGCAGCCTGGCGGTCAATATCTTCCTAGGCCTCCTTTCACTTTACCTGGTGTATTTGGTCGTAAGGGCTGCACAGATGGAACTGCTCACAAATATTCTAGGGCAGTTTATGGGTGTCGGTGTATTGGCGATGATCATTGTATTCCAACCCGAATTGCGAAAATTTTTATTAGTTATCGGTCGAAGCACCGACCGTGATTTTTTCAAATCACTCGCGCATTGGCGCATCCGCTATCATGACGATTTTGATGTACACCAGGTGATTGAAGCCGTTAAAACACTCAAGGCCACACGCACCGGTGCCTTAATTGTTTTTTCCCGTGACACCGACCTGAAACTGTATGTCGAGACGGGCGATCCCCTGGATGCCGAAGTGACGCGTCGGCTCCTGATCACTATCTTCAATAAAAATAGTCCCTTGCATGATGGCGCTGTGGTTATTTTCAAAGGTCGTATCAAAGCCGCACGCTGTGTATTGCCGGTAAGTGAAAATGATCATCTGCCGCAGCACTTTGGGCTTCGCCACCGTTCCGCCATTGGCATGAGTGAGAATACCGATACGTTGGTCATGGTTATCTCGGAAGAAACCGGCCGCCTCATCCTTGCACGTAACGGCAAGTACCTGAAGGGTCTCAAACTGAAACAGGTGGAACATAAAATTCTGGAATACCTCCACAATGAGGAACCGAAGAAGTGGGATGAAGTGCCCATTGAGCCCGAACCCGTCGAGCCACAAGAAGTGAAAGCATAAGATTTTCTCTCACTTGCCAAGTGCAAGGGCCACTTCTGTTGATAAATTGTTAATAGTTTTATACCTTAGTCATTGAAAACCAACTTTTTATGTGAAATGAAAGAAGCCAGTCCTGTGAAGTTTTACTTCGCTAAGTATTTTTTTCTGGCCTTTGGATTGTTGCAGTGGTCGTGTGGGATGCTCCTCTTTCTCCGTGGAGAAGCTGAAAAAAATAAAAGAGCCGCCCTCATTTTTTTTGTCCTTGGCCTTACATTCGTTGCGTTGTATTTTCTGATTGCTGCCAAGTTGAAACGCGTGGCCATCAGCAAAAAACGCGTAACCATCATTGACAATGACAAGACGGATCACTATGAGTGGCCTGAAGTGAAGTCCATTAAATTGGTACCCTACTTCAATCTCTACAAGCTAAAGTTGCGGGGCAAGAAGGAACGCATCTACTTTCTGCCGGACCACAATATAGAACCACTCTTCGGATTATTTCCACATGAGCCGGAATTGGCAGACGTGTTGAAGAAGAAAAAATAGGGACCCTCTACTTCAAAACGCCCAACTCCTTCCCTACTTCCGTGAAGGCTTTGATTGCTTTATCCAAGTGATGCCGTTCATGAGCTGCTGAAAGTTGTACGCGAATCCGGGCCTGGCCTTTTGCAACAACCGGGAAGAAGAACCCAATAACATAAATACCTTTCTCCAACAGACGGTCAGCGAACTGTTGCGCCAAAGGTGCCTCATACAGCATGATCGGCACGATGGGATGCTCACCTGGTTTAATGTTAAATCCCGCCTTCGACATTTCGGTCCTGAAATAGGTTGTGTTACGCTCCAGTTTGTCACGAAGCTCCGTTGTCTCCGAAAGCATATTGAAAACCTCGATCGATGCACCCGTGATGGATGGGGCCAGGGTATTTGAAAACAAGTACGGTCTTGACCGTTGACGCAATAATTCAATAATTTCCGTCCGGCCTGCCGTAAATCCTCCTGACGCACCGCCAAGGGCTTTGCCGAGTGTGCCCGTAATTATATCCACGCGTCCCGACACGCCACGATACTCAGGAACACCTCTTCCTGTTTTGCCAAGAAAACCGGTGGAGTGACACTCGTCGGTCATCACAAGCGCTTCGTATCGGTCTGCGAGATCACAGATTTTGTCCAACTGGGCGATCGTACCGTCCATGGAGAAGGCACCATCGGTTACAATCATGATCTGTTTGGCACCGGCTTTCTTTATTTCCTCCAGTTGCTTTTGCAAGTCATCCATATCGTTGTGCTTGTAGCGGTAGCGCATTGCTTTGCATAATCGCACACCATCAATGATTGACGCATGGTTGAGTTCATCGGAAATGATGGCATCTTCAGTGCCCAGCAGCGGTTCAAAAACACCACCATTTGCATCAAAGGCAGCTGCATACAGAATAGCATCCTCCGTGCCGAGAAATTCTGAAATCTTTCTTTCAAGTTCTTTGTGAATATCCTGTGTGCCGCAAATAAAACGCACACTCGACATACCAAAACCATGTGTATCAATAGCACGTTTAGCAGCCGCCAGAACACGAGGATGAGACGATAATCCAAGGTAATTGTTTGCACAGAAATTAATTACTTCTCTTCCATCCGATGTTTTGATCTCGGCACCCTGGGGCGTAGTGATGATCCGTTCTTTTTTATAAAGGCCGGCCTCGCGAATGGTTTGAAGTTCCTTTTGTAAAACCGGTTGAAGTGTTTTATACATAGTTGGTTGAATTTTCGGATGAGTAACTGTTAAGGAATCGTCTGGTCGTGATCAGGGATTTCGTAACAAATCTAACCGGGCCCGGTGTAAATCTGAAATTTTGATAACTTTCGCCCTTAGGCAAATGAAGAAAACCACTATTCTACTCATCGGGGCCGGCGGACAGCTCGGCAGCGAACTTACCCAGGGTCTTTGGAAAATTTACGGCCAGGACAACGTGATCGCCTCTGACATTAAAGATGCTACCGGGATTTTGAAAGAGGGCCGCTATGAGAAGTTTGATGTCATGCAGCGCGATAAGCTGTTTGACACGTTAAAGAAAAACAATATCACCCAAGTTTATCATCTTGCTGCACTGCTTTCGGCAACAGGAGAAAAAGACCCACGCTGGGCATGGAAGTTAAACATGGACAGTTTGCTTTTTGTGCTCGAAGCAGCACTCGAGTTAAAACTTCACAAAGTCTATTGGCCCAGTTCCATCGCTGCCTTTGGTCCAACTACGCCGAAACAAAATACACCGCAGGACACCATCATGGACCCCACTACGGTCTATGGCATTACAAAACTTGCCGGTGAACTTTGGTGCGAATATTATTTCAGGCGATACGGTGTAGATGTGCGAAGCTTGCGTTATCCCGGGCTCATCGGCTGGAAAACTCCGCCGGGGGGAGGCACTACCGATTATGCCGTCGATATTTATTTCAAAGCACTTCAGGATAAAAAATACGAGTGCTTTCTCGCCGCCGACACCTACCTGCCCATGATGTATATGGAGGATGCTGTAAGGGCAACGCTCGACCTGATGGAAGCGCCCGCTGAAAAGGTGAACGTGCGGACCAGCTATAATATTTCTTCCATGAGCTTTTGCCCGGCGCAAATTGCCGCTTCGATCAAAAAACATATTCCGGATTTTTCCATCACCTACCAACCTGACTTCCGGCAGGCCATTGCTGACTCGTGGCCTAAAAGTATCGATGACGCTGCAGCACGAAAAGACTGGGGTTGGAACCACCAGTATGATCTTGATGAAATGACCGATGATATCCTCAAGAATTTGAAAAAGGAATTGATTACCTCACAATAATCTTCAACACCGAGGGATTTAAAGTTATTTTCAACTTTATACTGAGTAGTACGTAGCTTGCGCGACAATATGGTGGTGCAAGAGTTGATTCATACGATATAAGATCAAAAGTTACGTTGCCTAAGTAACAAGCGAAGTAGTATGTCAAAAATCAGAAAGCTGGCAGGAGAAACCGCACTCTATGGACTTGGCACCATCCTGCCCCGGATGTTGAGTTTTTTGCTAGTCCC
>JANYKP010000430.1 GCA_025358195.1 Cyclobacteriaceae bacterium | reverse complement strand
AAAAGTAACCAGAAAGAAAGAGCGATTGCCAACTGCAAAACATTGCTTGAGGATTTCACGCCATTCAAACGAGGCATGGAAAGCCTGCTTAAAAATCCGCTGGAAAAATTGAAAGATGTCTGCGGATCGAAGTAAAAGTGGTTTGAATTTCATTTTCAATTCGCTACATCAATTCCATATTCATCCATATTCATTCAGTAACCCGCAGACCGTCTGAAGGTGGAGGTGGTCTGACAGTTTTGATTTCTTTGAGAATTGTTGTGAAGACCTTATTTAAAAGAGTCGGGATTATTTAAAAGAGTACGGATTGTTTTTGGAAATTCGAGGCATGTGCATGGTTCTTCTTGTTGCATTACGAAAATCGTAATCTTGTTCCTCCAGTCTTGGGAACATCCATTTTGCCAGGAAATAGGCTGAAGAAATAAAAAGACCAAATCCCATCATAAATGCCAGAAGAAACAGTAGTAAGTCCATATCCTTTTTTCTAAAAGAGACTAAAATAGTGTGCCAGCCTTTTGCGAGGTTGAGAGCCATATGCTAAACTCTGTAACAGATAGGACTGGACAGGACTGGGGAAGAAATTCTACAATTGAGCCCTTTTTACAGCTGCTAATTGAATACGGTAGCGGGTTTGTTTATCAGGTTCGTTGGGTACTTGATAAAAAAATTGGTGCTTATGCTAAAACCGATATGTTGGACTCGTTCCACTGTTCTGGGATAAAAAAATATGCGCGCCTCGATGGTATTAAAAATAAGATTTTCATTTCGCGCCCGAAGACCTACCGAAATCCCTGAATAGAAATTCTCTTTTCTGAGTAAGGGACTCTTTTGATTTATCATCGCCAGATCGATCCGTCCAATTGGCGCCAGGCGAAATCCCAACATTTTCCAAGGGGTAAACACGACAGCTTCTTCGCTGAGTGTGATTCGTTGCGTGCCGACCAGACTGTCCGGGCTGAACCCTACGATCCCGTTAACATCCCGAATGTCAATGCCTCGTTTTATTTTTTGATTGAAAAGCCAGGCGTAGCCAGTTTCAATCTGGTGACGAACTTTCATGCGGCCCATTTGATACACCTGACTGAATCTTTTAAAGTTGACTGATAACAAGCCGTCTTCGGAACGACCTCCTCGCCAATAGGATGCGAGTTTTACGTTGTAGGTTAAGATTGTTCCGCTAGGTCGGATTTTATTATAATACATTTCGGATCCCAGATAGGGTCTCATATTCCCAAGTTCTTTTTCCCATCCTGTGGTGAATGATATGCGATATCCATACGGTATGTCCTCCGTTCGTCCAAAGCCCACTACATACTGGGTCTTGTAAAAATCCTGGCGAAAAAAAGTAAGCTGCGCAAGTACCGATACCCGGGTTCGGTAAACATAACGATCGGGTTCCTTTAACTCAACATTGGGTGGATTTATGAAATACTGCTGAAATCCCCGAAGGGCAACAAATTTTCTGTTTCGGTTCTCTTTTAAATCGGTTGGTAATTTTTTCTGACCGAACGAATAGCCCATCCAATAGTCTTGAATCGTATAGCGATAGCTGGCAAAGATGGTGTCGGGTCTACTGTATACATTTTTTGACACATTATTACTTAGCTCAAGGCCTCCAGCCCATCGGGCAAAAGGATGAAACAGCGGCCGGTTGAGTCGAAAATAAATAGCATTTTCGTTTTCATTCCCAATACTGCTGCCGGTATTGATTACCGTGTATCCTAGCGAGCCATCGATAAAACTTCCCATCACGTTGGTTTTCTGGTAAAGCCATTCGTATCCAAGACGCGGGGTGCGATTGATATCATAGAGTCCTGCGAGTTGAATTCGCTGACCCATCCCCCCGACATTTATATCCTGAACAATGGCTTTATATTTTGACGGGAACTGGGGTTCGAAGGATCCACCCAAACTAAATACATCCCGGGTGATCACAATCAAATCAACGGAGTCCGACTTTTTTGAAATGGGTTTTACCAGAATCCGCGAATCCAGGATGAAGCTAAGACTGCGCAGCGTCCGTTCATTATCTGCTACACGATAGGGATTAAGTGGCTTGCCTTCCCGGATGAAGAGATTGTCACGGATCACGAATTCTTTCGTGTCAGCATGCAAGGCATTAGCTGCTTTCGAGATAAACGTCTGGAATCTGCGGGTTGTATCCAGTACAGTACTTTCGAATCCAATTCGCTTGATAATGATTTTCCGGATGATTTTTCCGGCGTAAGGCAGGTAGGCATCTTCGCTTTTTACATTGAAGGCCGGAGGATCGTCCACTGGATCACGGGTGATCAGCCCCATGAATTTTTTCGCAATCTTGTTTTTATTAATCCATTTGGACGTATCGGGTTTTTCCTGCGCAAAGATGCTGGTCGAATAAACAATAAGAGACAGGAACAAAAGAATTGTTTTCGTGACTGTCGTATGATTACGGTTTGGTAATGAATTATTCAATGGCGGTCTTGCCTTTATTTGGTTATGCGAGTCCGTGGAAGGTTTCAAAGCGACTCATTCAATTACCTTCAAAAGTCTCTTCTCTTTTGATCCAGGCACAAACCTATGCACAAAGCTTATGCGAACGTTTCCGGTATTCAATATCAATTCCCGATTGCTAGTGTTGCTTGTCAAACGTACGCCATTATTGATATAAATAATACTGAAGGCCCATCGAGCCGAGTTATAACCCGTAATAAGGCGTGTAAATGCATTGCTTCTGAAACCGCCGGTGTTGTTGCTGCCCTCCCTGTTAGTCACCGTGTTGAAACCGTAATCGAGACTGACGGAGGCCGAGCCGGTCAGGAAGAAGTTTTCGCGCACCACCATTGTATACGCGTAACCTATATTGGGTCCGAATTCAAAAAAACTTGTTTTGGTTTCATTTAAATTTGCCGTGTTCTTGTTGATGGCAGTTGGAGTAATAGTGCTGTCGGCTCTTACTCGCCCGCCATATACTTCGACACCCGCCAAAATAGAGCCCGCCGATTTTTTTTGCCATTCCGTTTGCAGATAGGGCGCACGTAGGGAGAAGCGCCGGTAATTAAAAACATATTGAAAAGAACCGCCCACAATATTTACTCTCAGATCTGGTCGGATGTAGTAGCGCTCGGGCGTTGTCGATGTTCCCCTCGGCGATAAATAAAAGCCTTTGTAGAACTGACCCAAAACATCCAGGTAGAATTTTTTTCCGTAACCGTGAAATTGAAGATCCAGATAGTCCGTCTTGCCCTTGTCTCCATCGGGGTTTAGGAAGGCAAATCCATAGGCGAGATTCAATGTAGCCCACTTGTAGGTTGCGCCCAAACCCATGTTGAGGTTTGTGTTGGGGCGATAGTTAAGCGAGTAATGCTCCTTTGTATTCTGAAACTTAAAAGAGGTGAATTTCTGGGAGAAGTAAAAACGGCCCGTCAAGAGCTTGGCGTAGGAGACAAAATAAGTAGAATCCTGCTGGGCGAAGATCGGGATGATGCTATTGAAGGTAAGAGAAATAACGAGCAGGGCTGTTTTGAAATAGTTCATTGCCAGATAGTGTATGATGATGAAATACAGCGCTGAACATTGGTAAAAGGTTGATATTTTTATTGTGCCAGGTACCCGCCATCAATCTCCAGCGTGCTGCCGGTAACAAAAGCACTGTCATCTGTCGCCAGGAAAATAAATCCTTTTGCTATTTCTTCTGATTTACCGAATCGTTTCATAGGATGAAGGGCAATGATTTGACTTTTCACTTTTTCATTGTCGGTGATTCCTCCCTTTGTAAGAAGTGGTGTTTCAATGAAACCAGGACAAATTGCATTCACCCGAATTCCTTCCGCAGCGTACTCCAGTGCCGCAGTTTGCGTAAGGCCTATAACGCCATGTTTGGCGGCTACATAAGCTGCCGAGTTGGCAAACCCCACTTTGCCAAGGATCGATGACATATTAACAATGACACCTTTTTTCTGCGCCGTCATTTGTGTCAACTCATATTTCATGCAGGTGAAGACACTGGTCAAATTTACGTGAATAACACTATTCCAGGCTTCTACAGTCATTTCACCAATCCGTTCGCCGCTACCACCTATTCCTGCATTATTCAGGGCCACATCCAACGATCCAAATGTTTCAACTGTTTTGGCAATGGCATTTTTCACTTGTTCGGTGAATGTGACGTCACACTCAATAAAAAGAGCGTTTTCATTTTCGGAATGTATTTCCCGCATGGCCGCGTCATATGTTACCGACTTTATATCCACAACAACAACATTAGCCCCCTCTGCCGCCGCTGCCACTGCGCAGGCTTTACCAATACCGGATAGCCCTCCCGTAATAAAAACAGTTTTATTTTCAAGTTTTTTCATCCAAGAGGTTTTCAGATTTATCCAGAGTATCTTGTCTCTGTGAAATGATTCTCAATTCTTACGAACCTTTATCTTCATGAATGTATTGCTACACCATAAAACACAAACCATCAGTAATGAGGCGGTGCCCATTAACAATCCCACCATTTTTCCTTTCATGGGTATGCCACTAAGTTACTTCACGTCCACGTTGGGGTGACCATACTATTGACCTAGTTCACCCTTCTCAGCAAGTTTTTGCATTTTTTTGTTGGCAAAGATGGCAACCTCGACACGCCTATTCTCTGCATCATTCACTGAAATAGGTTGTGTTTCGCCGTAACCCATGGTAGTGACCCTGCTACTCTTAACGTTCAATGTTTCAAGGTAGGAAGCCACAGCCTGAGCACGTTTTTTGGATAGTTCCATGTTATATTCATCTTTTCCCGACTTATCTGTGTGGCCTTCAATCAGGATATTGGTATCCTCATATTTGTTCAGGGTTTTCGCCAATGCTGTAAGGTTTCCTTTCGTCGTTTGACTCAACACATAGGAATCCAGTTCAAACATCAGACCTGAATCGAAGGTGATTTTTATTCCTTCGCCAACCCGCTCAACTTTGGCGCCTTTCAGATCTGCTTTCAATTCTTCCGCCTGCTTATCCATATGATGCCCGATAATGGCACCGGCGGCGCCACCTACTCCTGCACCGATGATTGCACCAACGGCAGTATTATTCGAACCTTTTCCGATTAGTCCGCCAATTACCGCACCTGCGCCAGCTCCAATTGCCGTACCCTTGGCAGTATTGGAAGCTTTACAGCCAACCAGTAATGGAATGCTGAAAATCAGCGAGAAACAGACGCCCATGTACAGACCTGCAATTTTGGTTTTCATTTTGTTTGGTTTTTTGTCTGGTATAGCTCTATAAAGAATGGTGCCACAGGACACTTCTCACAGAAATACCGTCATGCAGCGAATCCAAAATGGCCTCGTGGAATTGTGTGGAGTAAATTCTACATCTCCAAGTGATTTGCGAATGGAATATTTTTATTAACGCTCGCTGCATGGCATAGAATTTTCAGTGTAATTCAGATTAGCGAACACATAAAAAACTAAATAGATACATTATGAAAAACTCCGGAAACATTTTTATTGGAATAATAGCTGCTGCTACAGCAGGGGTGGTAATTGGAATGTTAATAGCTCCTGAAAAAGGTGAAGATCTTCGTAAGAATATCAGGGACTCTGCTGGAGACTGGTCAAAAAAACTGGGAGATCTGTTGGCAGAAGGGAAGCAGCAATTTGAGGGACTAAAGTCCATGTTCGGAGAGGGAACCCGTGAATTGAAGAATGAGAGCGACCTCAAAAACCAGGTAAGCGAAACGTACACGAACGGAAAAGCTTAATCGGGCGGGTACCAACGTAATTTTTAGAAAAGCAGGGATGTTCCCTGCTTTTATTTTCTTTACACAAAAATCATGTGCGATGGAAGACCTAAAAACAAAAGTCGAGGACATAAAGACTGTAGCTGAAAAACTTACAGAGCATGTCTCCGAGTATGCGGAAACGTATGTCAAACTTGCGATTGTAAAAGCAACCCAAAAAGTTACCGGGATTGCAACGGTGAGTCTGACTGCCATTCTGCTCACCTTCTTCTGCATGTTTGTTCTTCTCTTTTCGGGGATAGGGCTGGCTGTATGGATAGGTGAGGAGCTACAGAACATGAAATTAGGCTATTTTTGCATTGCAAGTCTCTACCTTGTATGCGCAATGCTGTTCGTGCTGCTTCGCAAAAAATTAATTTTTCCCTTTGTGCGGGATCACATCATCAGGAAGGTATATGAATAAAATCAGAACCTATCAGGACTTGCTGGAGGAGAAGCAGCAGCTCGAAGCTGAATTGGTCAATAAGCTTGAACTTATCCGAAAGGATGTGGCCGAACTAAAGGAAGAATGGAGACCGGTTACGAATCTCCTGTCTGGTTTGGGTAAAATCACCAGTAAAGGAAAATCCAATCCACTCCTGTCGATCGGTATCGACATAATCGAGGGGGTGTTGGTAAAGAATATTCTTTTGACGCGTGGTGGTTGGATCACCCGGCTTGTGGTGCCCTTCCTGGCAAAAAACTTCTCGACTCATATTCTCAACAAAGAAGGCACGTCTTTCTTTCGCCAATTGATTGACAGGTTCCGAAACCATAAATCAAATGGTCAGCACTTCATAGAAAATAAATAAAGGCGGGTCGTGATATCGTCGTCGGCAAATTTTAAGGCTTATTGTTATGAAAAAGAAGCAAGAAAACGGTGTGGGCGAGCCTGGGCAATTTAAAATCACTCCTGTGGTCGGCTTTACACCTACGGACTACACACCTACGGAATCGCCTGCAGCCAAAAAGGTAGAGAATTTTAAAAGGAACAGCGCAAAGGTTCAATCTGCAGAGAAAACGCAATTGAAAAGAGTGCTAAAGCATCATCGCAAGGGTGAGAATAAAGAATAAGTGATCGATTCTTGAGTATTTATCTCCGATGTTATACAAGCGGTCAAGGAATTATTGCCTCCAGATTGTGGTTACTCAGTACGATCTAATTCCCAATAGTGTGGTTTGTCTCACTTTCCCATCGTCTGATTTTGGACGGATGCAAGCTGCGTGATTTTCTCATACTCATTGGGATTGAGATCGTTAAAGAAATAATGAATGGGATTTATTTGCGTGCCCTGCAACATTACTTCGTAATGTAAATGAGGAGCAGTTGACAAGCCTGTATTTCCTACAAACGCAATCCGCTCGCCACGCTTAACCCGCTTGCCCGGTTTTACATCGAACTCCTGTAAGTGTGCATACCTGGTTTGATAACCGTACCCATGGTCAATGGTTATCATTTTACCATAGCCGTAAACAGTCGTGTCGGCAGCGACAATTTCTCCGTCTGCTGTTGCATAAATAGGGGTGCCTTCCGGAGCCGCAAAATCAATTCCTTCATGCCTGACGAGGATCCTGTAAAAGGGATCAATTCGCAAACCAAAGCCGGAGGTAAGTGCGGTTAATTGTTTGTTTGAAATAGGCTGTATCGCCGGTATGGCTGCGTATAATTGCTTCTTATCCTCAGCCAATTGAAGCAACTCATCTTGTGAAACTGATTCGATATATAGTTTTCTGCGAAGCTTATCCACTTTTGAGTACAATTGGACAATAAGATCGGAGTGGTCCATTCTTTTATTGCGAATGTCCATGTAACGTTCAACACCTCCCACGCCACCTTTGCGCACAGCCTCATCGATCGGTTCCGCGCCTAATACCATCCGGTATACATGATCGTCGCGTTTTTCAATAGACGACATTACCTGGTGTAAAGAGGTTAGCTGGTTGTCAAGTTTTGCATAATTGACTTCCATTTCTTTGATTTCCTCCTTCAACCTTACTTCGGCTGGATATTCAAAGTAAGTGTTATAGGCAATCACCATGAAAACGGCTAGCCCAAAGGCCAGGAAGGCAATGTTTATGGCTCCCAGGATTTTGCTCCATACGCTGTCGTATACCCGCTTGAATTGCGAGGAGTTTGTATCGTAGTAGTATTTAATCTTAGCCATAAATTCTTAAGCCATAAATTTTTAATAAAACCTAGTTCGAAAAAAATGCAGCATATAGCTGCATTTTTAAAGGAACCCAACCTGTAAACTTTGCGGTCCCTTTCAGAGTGAAATCTTTGATTTGACGATCGTTGGGAAAGGTTGTTAAATAAGTATGCCACCGGCAAATTTTAGCCGAATTGTATAAAAATCAAAGATTTTAAAGGTGTTATCACGTGTGGCAGACGATGGAACTGAGTATAAAATTCCACACCAAGTTTCAAAAAAAATGTATTCGACTTCATTGATAGAATGGTTACAAATGACAAAATGAAAATCGGACGGTTGTCAAAATCCAGATCGATGACCAGGACAATTGAGCAACTCTTCAAAAACTGTTAAGAGCGATTTTAACAACGAGACTATTATCATCGAAGTCATCCTTCTTGGGCAAGGTTATGGAGGTTCTATCAGGATTAAGACCTGCCAGGTCGTTTTATGGGGAGAATATTCCCCATTTTCCTCACGTTTTGGTGTCGGGGTATCGATTTTTTTGAGAGGAACACGATTGTATCATGGTATTTGGGGCGGCATATAAATTTTAGTAGGATGTATAACTCTAAAAACACCAAAATGAAAAATTTATTCAAAACCCTCCTATTGGTTATTTTCATAACCGTGGCGCAGGTTTCTCAATCCAAGGACCTGGCAAACAATTCAAGGTTGACCAATGGCTCGGCAACAATGGATGCAGCGGAAGCTCAAAAATTAATAAACCGCTTGGAAGAAATCAAATCAATGGACAAAAGTTCAATGACCAGAACCGAAAAGAAGGCATTAAGAAAAGAGGTAAAGGCGATCCAGAAATCGATGGATTCAAGTGGAGGAGTCTATCTTTCAGTTGGCGCAGTGATTCTGATTATCGTTTTGTTAATCATTCTTTTGTAAACATCGCTCGGCAAACTAAAAGATTTAAAAATTAAAAATGAAAAATTTATTCAAAGGCGTCTTACTTGTTATCATGATAACGATAGCGCAGCCGTCACAATCCAAGAACCTGGGTCGCTCATCCGGCCTGACGAATGGATCAGAAACCGTGGATGCGGCAGAAGCCCAAAGGCTGATCAGTCGCCTGGAAGAGATTAAGGCAATGAATAGGAGTACGATGACAAAGAGTGAAAGACGCGCTTTGCGAAAGGAAGTAAGAGCTACGGAGAAAGCATTAAGTGGTGGGGTTTATCTTTCCGTTGGCGCAGTGATAATTATTCTTTTGTTATTAATTCTTCTCTTGTAATACGATTTGTTCTAAGGATTCCTGGACCCGTAAGTTCTGAGTCCCTTAAACCGGAAAACTAATTTCGCTCCGGAGATGGCTGAACCCGTAAGTTCTCTTTCTCCTGAAACTAAAAAGTTCGCAAGAATAGCTGGACCCGTAAGTTCTCTTTTCTTCTCTGGTACGTAAGGAACAAGTTTGTTTGGGGATGACTGGGCCCGTAAGTTCTATCATCCCCTTTTTTTAAAATTTATTGGTAGCTGCCTGATGTTTTGGATGATTTGAGGGGTAGGGTATGGGCATACTTTCTTTTTTGTGAATAAATCAGGTGAAGCGAAAGCTGCACCAAATAGTTATCAACTACTCAACCAAAAAAAAATGAAAAAACTAGGAATGATTGCAATGTCGGTCTTACTAATGACGGGGATAACCGCCATGGCACAAGACAACCGAATATTAGCAAAACCTCAAAATGAATCGAGTTCCTACACCACAGCATTGGGTGTTAAGTTATGGGGTGATGGCGGCGGCATCAGCTTTAAGCATTTTGTTGCACCCAACCGCGCACTGGAAGGAATCGCATACTTCTGGAGCAGAGGCACAAGAATTACGGGGCTTTATGAGTTTCACTTTGACTTTGTGGGAGCCCCGGGCTTAAAATGGTATGTGGGCCCTGGTGCACACGTTGGATTTTATAACACGTACTATGATAAATATTATCCTTATGGGAACTCTGGTTCGTACATCGGCATTGACGGTGTGTTAGGCCTTGATTACAAGTTTACTGGCGCACCCATCAACCTGTCGCTGGATTGGCAGCCCTCATTTGAATTCGGCCCCTATCGTGGGTTTGTCAACAGCTGGGGTGGATTAGGCATACGATATACATTCTAAGCGAAAAAAGTGTAAGGGAGCGGTACTCATACTGTTATAGAGGTACCAATGGAGGCATTCCGGAATGCCTCTTTTTTTTTGCCTGTTTCTTGAGCCCCTTTATCCAACCCTCTGGAAAACACATAGCAATAGCAGCGCTTTTAGATTCATTGACAATGACAAAGAAATTAATCGAGGCTATTAAAGTGCGGAATGAATGATAGTGTCCTGAGAGATGACGTGTCGCCCGGCATTACGAGGCTACTGGCATTGCCCCAATATTACCCAGAGTATGACAAATACGACAATAGTTCCAAGGCAGCCTCCGCCAAGTTTTTTAGCGCCGTAACCTGCTAAAAGACCTCTGAATAGATTATTCATTTTGCTCAGTTGATAAAGTACAAACCTAGAATCAGTAAGTAAGCATCTTTCTCTAAATACCGCAGTTATAAAATAAGGGCACCTTCAAAAATATTTCCCTGACTGCCACCTAACCCCCCATACTTTCACCAGGCAATCGATCGTCAACCTTCACCGCCGTTAAGCAGCTTGTTTCCAAAGCATTGATTGAAGGAAGGAATTTTCAAATGGTACCCTTATCATATTTGTTATAGAGACTACCGACTTTACTTTACCAATTTCTCGAAATCCAAAATTGCAACACTCTTAAAACTTGTGGGTAATTGGCAGGGTTCTTAAAATGGCATGCCATGCTATTTGCAGGTTAATTTTTGATGTGTTTGGAATTATGTGGAAAAATAATCCCACTTGTCACGGTAGTTCCGAAATAGAGATTTCAACCTGTTCAAAGTGATTCAAATAATTGTAAAAAACGGGTCAAAAGAGCTGCCAAAGCCCTTTGCGAGTAAAAAAGGCCTTCATAGGAACGGAGAACTGATCGGGTGTGGCTTTCAAATTAGCACCTCCCCAATCAGAACCGCGATCTGCTTCAGCAAAGGCTCTATTTTCATGCGACATGGCACGAAAGTTTTATAGAGTTGACAAGCACAAAACACAAATCTTCCATGAAAATTCAACGATATAACGGAAACACCCTGGTCAAGGGGTTCCTCATACTTGCAGTCACTATGGGCCTGGCTTCATGTGGTAAGAAAAAGACTGACGACAGTAAAGCGGTTGCCGAAGAACATAATGAAGCAAAGTTTGACAAGGCGGACGAAAAGGATGCTCAGTTCCTCGTAAATGCAGCGGAGATTAATCTGGAGGAGATACAGTTGGGCCAATTAGCTCAGAAGAATGGCATGATGCCCGACGTTCGCGAATTAGGAAAGGCAATGGAAGGGGAACATACCAAGGCGTTGGCGGCATTGAAACAATTGGCCGCAAAAAAATTGATTACGGTACCGGTCGTACTTACGCAGAACGGACAAGATGCTTATCAGAAATTGATGGACAAACCAGCAAAGGATTTTGACAAAGCCTATTGTGACATGATGGTGGACGGTCACAAAAAGGTGGTTGATAAATTTGAAAGCATGGCAGCCGACGGTAAGGATTCTGATATCAGGTCTTGGGCAAGTTCCATGCTGCCTATTTTGCGCAGTCATCTGGATCACGCCATGGTTTGTCAAGCTAAATGCACGAAAGGATAATCAACGTTGATTTTAAGACTAAGAACAGAAACAAATTCAAAAATTACATGAAAAACATTGGCATAGCACTCATTGTGATTGGCCTCATCATGACACTGGTGACTGGTTTTAATTTCGTAACACGTGAAAAAGTTGTTGACATTGGATCTGTTGAAATCACGTCACGCAAAAATAATCCAGTCCAATGGTCGCCAATTATCGGAGGAGTCCTCCTGGTTACAGGCATCATCGTAATGGTAGCCAATAAGAATAAAAACTAATAACAAAAAAACATACCCCCCATGAAACCAAGAACAGAAATCATCAATAATAAAATTGTTAATTCGGTGGAACAATTAGCGCGCTTCCTTAAACGAGGTGACCTCTTCCGAAAACCCCGCAGCAGTGCGCAATATAAATTTGAAGAGTTAAGACCCGACGAAAATATAGTGATCTGTGAAAATACAGTCACTCATATTGTTGAGAAGATTTATGGCAATTCGCCTGTTTTTAAATTAATGGTCATTTAAATCGGAGCAATTAAGCGATCTCTAAAGGTTAGGTAAATCGATAAATATCTTTAAACAATAAGTATCATGGGAAATTTACTTTATGTAATAGCGGTTGTTTTAATCATTCTCTGGGCGATTGGCTACCTGGGGTACCAGTCGGGAGGTATCATTCACATTTTACTGGTTATTGCTATTGTTGCAGTGTTGCTGCGCGTTATCAGTGGAAGGAGAATTTAACTTCTTCCGTAGAATAGTAATCAAGATCACTCAAGAAAGCGTCAGAGCGGCCCTCTGAGTATGGAACATGTTCATCATGTAAAAATAAAGGTGATTACTAAAATCACGCATGATGTGTTAAGGATCGTAACGGAGAAGCCTCTTCACTTTACGTTCACCCCTGGTCAGGCCACGGATGTATCATTGAATAAAAATGGATGGCGTAACCAGAAAAGACCGTTTTCCTTCACAAGCCTGCCTGTAAATGATCACCTTGAGTTTACCATTAAAGTCTATCCTTCCCATCTCGGCGTCACAAATCAACTGCCAACCTTACAAAAAGATCAGGAGTTAATTCTTCACGAAGTTTTTGGCGCCATCGCTTACAAGGGTGAAGGTCTTTTCATCGCGGGAGGTGCAGGTATTACGCCATTCATTTCGATCTTCCGGTATCTTCAGTCAAAAGGGGAACTGGGTGGCAACAAGCTCATCTTTGCAAATAAGTCTCGAGTGGATATCATCCTGGAGAAGGAGTTTGGGAAAATGCTTGATAAGAATTTCATAAGTATTTTGTCGGATGAAATGACACCGGGATATGCGCACGGACAAATTACGGAAGAGTTCCTTCGGCCTCATTTGCCGGACCCCAACAAGCATGTGTATGTATGCGGACCTCCACCAATGATGGAAGCCATCGAAAAGCAGCTGGAACGTCTTGGTGTGGATAGTAAGTTAATAGTCAAGGAAGCATTTTAGATGCTGTAGTCCCGCTCCTCAGCGGAGAGGATCAGGATGACGTTTAAAAAACGTTTCTTCTCTCCTCACGGTTAGCACCTACCGTTGATGCTACGCCATCGGTAGTCATATTCTTATTGAGAAGATCATAAGCAGAGGCATATTGGTAGGCCCGTTTTCCAATAATGGCAATGGGTGTATTAATTAAAATCGACTCCTGCGTCAAGATGGTCAATAAGTCCGAGTCGCTTACGGCTGTGAGAGTGTTCGAATCCTTCGATTGAAAACGATCCTGATAAGAAGGGTCAACAAGATCTTTTATTTTCACGTCCATCTTACCTGCTATTTCTGCCAGTTGGGTTTCGGTGAGAGCTTCTTTCTTCAAATCCAGCGTTTTGATAGAATAGTTGGTTACTGATTCGATAAAAGCACGTGCTTTTTTATCATCTGCTTTATCTGAATGATAAATCAACGTCAATTCGTTTGGCTGGTTTTCAATCATGTCTTGTCATTATAAATGTGGTGGGTCATAAAATGGTCCGGATACGCTTGTATTCGCGCCTCGTTGCCACCGTGTTGGCCCGTATTCTATCGACGGAGTCATGCGTCCAAGCATTCTTAGCTGTTAAGGAAGCCTCTTCCAGATCAAGTTTTACGCGGTTTCGATACTCAATAAGTTCTTTGCGAGCATTTTCCAACTTACCTTTTTTCGATGCTGGTGCTCTTTTAATACGCGAATCAAAGAGTTTCAATGACTTATTGATGGAATCGTGAAGTTGAATCAGTTCGTTGGAAATGATTGTCCGTTCTAATTCTACCCTAATAGAATCGCCGGATTGAAGCTTTTCGGATTGCGCCAGACACGGACTAAATGAGTAGATGACTATCGCGATTGAAATTATTAACGGTTTCATAGTATGGATTCTTCACAAACCGTAAGACTACTTAAATTTCTATGCCATTGCAGCTGGCTATAGGTCAAAGTAAAAACGAAAGAGTCCTGACTCGTTTTTAAGTAAGATCAGGGAATAGTCTTCAGATGGATTTTTCCAGTGTTTTTGCTTTTTTTGAAGATTCTCGTCTTGTTTTTTAGGATCCTAAAAATCATCATCATTGCCTCACTAAAATCCGACGATTTGCAATGTAGCCAGCTAGGTAAGAGGAGCGATATCTATTTCTTTTGCTTCCTGTTTGATAATGAATACCGAAGTATCATTAGGCTTTACCCCTCCTCCATAATGCAACGCAAACATCCTGGTGAATTCTGCACCAAAGAACAGGATGATGGATGAGTAATACACCCACAGCAACAGAATGATGACCGATGCTGCGGCTCCGTAGGTGAGGCCCACATTTGATTTGGCAACATAAAAGCTGATCGCAAATTTGCCGATCATAAAAAGAAAAGCGGTCAGGAATGCCCCGATAAAGGCGTCTTTCCATTTGATTATAGCATCCGGGAGAACTTTGTAAATAATTGCGAACAGGCTTGTAATGGTCGAAAAAATGATGAACAGGTTGACGAGTTTAAAAATATAGACGGATGCATACGGAAAGTAGATTCTTATTTTATCGCTCAGTAAATCACTGAGGGCATCGACTACCAGGGCGGCCAGCAAAATAAACGCAAAACTCACAATTAGTGAGAACGACAAAAGCCGGTTCAACAACATTTTGATCCATCCTTTTTTGGGCTTGGCCCGTATGGACCAAATGTAATTGATGGAGTGTTGGATTTCGGTAAATACGCCCGTAGCTCCGAGAAGGAGAATAATAATACCGATGATCGTTCCTGCAACGGTGTTATGAGTCGTCTCAAGATTTTTGATAATCTCCTGAATCTGGAGTGCTGAGGAGTTGCCCACGAGGCCGTTAATCTGTCCATAAATCTTTCCCTGAACAGCTTCCGATCCCAGGAACATCCCAGCCAACGAAATGACGACGATAATGAGTGGTGCAATTGAAAAAATCGTATAGTATGACAACGATGCGCTCAAGTTAAGTCCATCATCATCGATGAAATGCTTGAATGCCCTCCTTATCAATTTAAAAAAGATCTTAATTTTCTCCATTCACCCAGGCCTTATTGTTCGAATCATAGGACAACTCATCGTCCACGCTGATATCGAGGTGGGATATGAAGAGCCGCACTAAAAAAGGGATAAAAAAAGAACGCTGTCACCCTTCACCCTGATATTTTACTTCATGGAATGATGACAGCCCTTCTTAAAGCTTCGACTTAGATATTTCTCCTATTCCCACCGATTACGTTGAGTAGAACTGCAATAACCGCTATCACGAGCAAAACATGAATTAGACCGCCAGCGGCAAAGCCAAGAAAACCAATGAGCCAGGCAATTACCAGGATCACTGCAATTACATATAAGATATTACCCATACTGTTTTAATTTAATCGTACACAGTTTCAAGAGTAAAATATATGCCATCTGTCAATGCTAATAAAAGCCGGAATTAAAGACAAAATTAGCTAAACCATTTGATGAGTGGGGAATTCCCTCCACAAAGAAAGATGCATAGGGCCATGGAAAGCATCTTTGTGTACGTGGCAAGGTTTTTTTGTACTGTTTGTTTGTGAATACAACATTTCCTATACAGCTATTTTTGCAGGCATTTCACTTTATTGTGAGATCGATCATTTTCGTGTTCCTGATGGCCTTGACCGTGGAGCGGACCATGGAGGCATTGGGATTCATACGCAGAAACTAAATTCAAAAAAGAAGAACAAAGAATTTCTACATCCGGTTGGATGCTTGGAGGATTCGCATGATTATTTCAAGGTATTGAGGCGTATCATTGATATGTTTGCAGCCCAACTTCTCTGTACACATGTTTAAACGATCACCAAAACGTAAAGTCAATGCCGGTTCTTATTCGTTGCACAACACCGTTAAACTGGTAAGGGGTGGTCAGGATTACTTTGACTTACTGGAGACCATGATCGTTACGGCGAAATACTCGATTCACGTTCAGGTATATATCTTTGATGAGGATGAAACGGGGAAGCGGATAGCAAGAGCCCTCATAGAGGCGTCCATTCGGGGTGTAAAAGTCTACATACTGGTGGATGGGTATGCATCAAAAAATCTATCAAAAGATTTTACTGACAATCTTTTACGCGCCGGCATCAGCTTTCGCAGGTTTGAACCAATTCTGAAAAGCAAAAGTTTCTATTTTGGCCGGCGACTTCATCATAAGGTGGTAGTCACTGACGGCCTTTATTGTCTGGTGGCTGGACTGAACATAAGCGACCGGTACAATGATGTAGTCGAAACAAAGGCCTGGCTCGATTGGGCTCTTTACGCGGAGGGTGAGGTTGCGACTACGCTGGCCAGAGTTTGCGTTCGCAGATATAAAGCCAGACTACCAAACACGGAAGCTCCGATTAACCTCACACCGTTGAAGATATTTGAGGTTGATAGGGATTGTGCTGTCAGGGTAAGAATAAATGATTGGGTAGACAGGAAGCGCGAAATCACAAATAGTTACCTGGAAATGTTCAAGACGGCCTCATCACAAATAATAATAATGTCTCCTTATTTTTTGCCTGGTGAATTGATCAGGCGAAGAATAAGGCAGGCTGTCAACAGAGGAGTGAGGATCAAGGTGATACAAGCTGGCATATCAGACATTGGTATGAGCAAATACGCCGAGCGCTATTTGTATCGGTGGCTCTTCAAAAACAAGGTTGAGATATTTGAGTATCAAAAGACGGTCCTTCATGGGAAGATTGCCGTCTGTGATGGTCAATGGATGACCGTTGGTTCCTACAACCTGAATAACTTAAGCGCTTACGCCAGCATCGAGTTGAACCTCGATGTGAACAACTCACTATTTGCCAAAAAAGTAGAGCGACGTCTGCAGGAGATTATCGGAACTGATTGTGTCCAGATTACGGAAGAGGTTTATAATAAAAGAACAAATGTGTTGGTACATGTGCTGCAAAAAGCATCTTACAACTTACTACGTATAGCGTTGTTTTTGTTCACTTTCTATTTTAAACAACGGGAATAATACTTCATTGGCCGTCAGTCTGCCGAATCGCAACAATGCGCCGGATCAATATCCGTACTGTTTTTCGGTTCCAATTAGAGAACCGGCCTTGTTGGACAACAAACAAATTGGCATCAGGATGAAGCAGGTCATAATGAAAGGCAAACATCGCACGCGGATCGCTCCACCCTGCTATCTGACCGAAACGAAGGTCATTGAATAACAATGCATCTTCGCGTTGTTCGATTGTATAGTATCCTTGGGAAAAACGCTTCAACTTCTGTAAATCCTCTTTATCATCCAGCCTGGTCAACAGTGAGGTTTGCTGCGGGAAATAGGTGAAGTTGATGGAATCGACACCATCAAAAACGGAACGATAACCCACATGATACCCTGAATCAGTTTCTGCGATGATATACCATAACCAATTGTTGAGCGGCGTTGGGGTCGTCAAAAGCCGGGAATATACAATACCATTTTTATCCAGTGCCGATTTTGCATCCCTGTTTATACTGCCCTTGTTGTAAATGGCGTATAGAAGATAAATAGTACTCAGCACCAATGACACGCTTGTCCAATTTCTCCTGGTGGGCGAATTACTTTTAAGAATCAGAAGTGCCAGGCATGCGATGCCCAACCAGATTGAGTAAAATGGATCGGCAACGTAGACGATGTCGAAGGCAACCCGGAAATGACTGAATGGTTCAAACCACCCTACGCCATAACTATTAAACGCATCCAACAATAGATGAACGGATATTTGCAAACCAAAAAACAGAATCCACTTCTTTTTTGAAATGCTAGCAGAGCGGAGCCACTGGGCCGTTAGAAGTCCAAGTAATACGGCGGCCGCTATGCAAAAAAGTAAGGAGTGCGTAAATCCCCGGTGAGCAAGTAAGTTATCAACCGGCCGCAGCCAGAGTGACATCATGAAGTCAACGTCCGGTAAACACTGAGCCAGTGCACCAATCACCATGGCCTTTTTTCCTAGCGCTTTACCGGCATAGGCATCTCCGATGATGGCACCAAGTGCAATGTGAGTAAACGAATCCATTACGTCCTAAAATTACCAGTTTCTAAAAAACGTCGTGCCGGAGATGAATAAACACTTCTAAAGCTACGTAATGTGGAGAACACTCCACATTTGAACGGAACTAAGATGAGGAACCGTATTTCTATTTCGTTTCACCAATGGCATAGTTTTTCTGTTTTTTATTGCAACCAACTAAAGAATTGCTTTATGGAAAAAACAAAAAAGAAAAGTAAGCCAGGCTCCACTCATCAAAGAGCCAACAGGAGGATTTCAAAAGGATTCCAAACTGGAGGAGTTTTTTGTGGATGAATTGAAGGACATCTATTGGGCGGAGAAGCACCTTGTGAAATCATTGCCTAAAATGTCGAAAGCCGCTACCACACCCGAATTGAAATCCCTTTTTGAGGAGCATTTGGTGGTAACCCAAAATCAGGTGACGGGACTCGAAAGGGTATTTCAGTTGATGGGCCGCAAGGCCCAGGCAAAAAAATGTGAGGCAATGGCAGGTCTGACCAAGGAAGCAGAAAATATTATAGGGGATACGGAGAAAGGGTCCATGACCCGCGATGTTGGTTTGATTTTAGCTGCCCAGAAAGTAGAACACTATGAAATAGCCACGTATGGTACCCTGGCACGCGTTGCCAAGACCATGGGCCGTACAGATGTGGCAGAAATCCTGGGCACGATTATGGATGAAGAAAAAGAGGCAGACCAATCATTGACAGCTGTTGCGGAAAACAGCATCAACGTTGAAGCTGAATTGGAACTTGCGTAGAAGTAAAGATAATTCCTGCGTTTCGCAGGTTAGGGTGAGGTAGGGGAAGCCGGGCGGTAAAACGTCCGGCTTTTTTTCATGCCTTTAAGATTCAAGTTGGATCGTAAAACAAGCGCTAAAAATTGAAAAACCTTTTGATGAACCCAAGCGACCGCTTGTTAATTTGAAGAAGCTAACCGTACAGGTTGATCAGTTTCAGCCATCGGCTTAGATTTTGAGCGCTTGGACGAGGAAAGAAGCGGATGTTTTGGCATCGCCGTTCTCTTCTTGTAGAGAATATAGCAGGCCCTGCTTGATTTGCTTAGAATCGCAATGTGGTGTTTCGATTTATTGCGTTTTATCTTGTGCTCCGGTTTTTGAGCGTTGGCAAATTGAGAAAATAACATACCCACAAGGATGACGATGACCATAAAAATACGCTGGGTCAGGCTCCGGTGAAATTTTGTGTTGTTAGCGGTGTGTGCCATGTTTCCTTGCTTTTGTTAAGGCCAAAAGTGCAAGAATCTTTTTTCTGGAATTCCCTAAAAACAACCGAAATCCTACATCCGTAAAATTACCCTTCAAAACCCCGTTTTTCGTTTCATATTTCCACAACTGTGGAAGTTTTGCCTCATTCAATATTCCTTGCTCGCGCTTTTCCCTCCATGCAATCGCAAATGGAATGGCATGAATATTTATTTATGGTGGGTGCTCCCTTAGCGAAGGAGTGCATAAATGTCGATTTTGAAAGATTGGAGGAGTTCATGGGTCTTTAAAACCCAGGCTTTTTATCAGTGTGTAACGAATAACTGGCCCTGTAATTCCTGGGGCTTTTTTGCTTGGTAATAAACCCATAAAATGTATGCAGCAAATTAACCATGTCCTTCTTATTGATGATGACCCCATCTTCAATATTATTAGCAAGAGCCTTGTCAAAAAAGCAGAATTTTCCCCGGAAGTAAGTACATGCTCAGATGCTAACGGAGCATTGGATGAATTGCGCACGAGAGTAAGGGTCAATTATGAGGAATTTCAAGATGTTATTTTCCTCGACTTGGATATGCCTAAAATGGATGGCTGGGCCTTCCTGGAAGAGTTTCAAAAATTTCCTGAATGGAGTGTGAAGAAGTGCCGGGTGTTTATCCTCTCTTCGTCCATTAGCCATCAGGATGTAGAAAAATCGCGGATGTACGAAGTTGTGTGTGACTTTATTTCCAAACCGTTAACCATTGATAAGATTGAAACGATTTGGTTCCCCCGGGAACTTGTTGCAGCCTAGACGAACGGGATGTTTACAAAAGCCACTGCTTACCTGATGGGCAGGATGGTCATCTCATGATGTCAGGTTAACCAAATCGCAATTCATTCATAGACCTTTCTTTGAGATTAGATTAGGCAAATCCCGGGCCTGCAAGCATTTAGTTAATGAAAAAAACAAAATTCAAAATAAGGAAGGTTTTCATTATTGCAGGCAGCGTCATCCTCATCACGGTAGCGCTCGTAATCATACTTATATCACCCCTTACAAAATACCTTCTTGAAAAGCATGATGTCAGGTTAATTGGACGCGAGTTGACGATGGATTGGGCGTATGTAAATCCATTTACGGGCTATGTTCATTTAAGCAATCTTAAAATTTTTGAAGAAAAAGGCGACAGCCTCTTCCTGACTGTCAAAGGTGCAAGTGCTAATTTTGCTATGCATAAATTGTTCTCCAGGACCGTAGAGATAACTCAACTTACGATTGACCGACCCTGGGGAAAAATCGTTCAAAAGAAAAAGGAGTTAAACTTTAATGACATCATACGGAAATTTACACCCGACTCATTAAAAAAATCAACTTCGCGCTGGCATGTCACCGTCCTGGGCACAAAAATAATTGACGGTGAGTTCCATTACCGGGAGCAAATCATTCCGATCAACTATTTTATTAAGAAAGTTAATATTGAAAGCGGGGGTAAGGAAAGGGGTGTTGATACAATTTCAGCAAAGTTTTATTTCCAGGAGGGGAAAGGCAAGGGGGATATGAAGGGTGATTTTACCGTCAATATGAAGAATGCGGATTACCGGCTTGCCGTGGACGTCAATGACTTCGATCTGGAAATCATCCGGCAATACATCTGGGAACTAATTAACTATGGAATGTTTAGGGCACAGCTGGATGCTAACATCCGGGCTACCGGGAATTTCAGCTCTCAAGACAGCATCAATGCCAAGGGACGACTGGCGCTGCGGGATTTTCACCTGGGAAAAACAAACCAAGAGGATTATTTGTCTTTCAAAAAATTGGTCTTTGTCGTCGAGGAGTTGAGTCCTGTCCACCGTAAGTATCTCTTTGATTCAATCACACTCTCTTCCCCCTATATTAAGTACGAG
>JANYKP010000345.1 GCA_025358195.1 Cyclobacteriaceae bacterium | reverse complement strand
CGTTGTGAAGTTTACCATCGTCGACATCATAAAAACGTGTGCGTTGGTGAATGATCTCCAAAGGTTCGTCGGCAGAAGATTCGGTCATTCCTGCCGGCTTGAAAATGTTTTTCTGCAAATAGTCGGTGAAACTTATTCCGGAGGCAGCCTCGACGATTACACCGAGCAATACGTAACCATAAGTAGTGTAGGTCAACCGAGTTTCAGGCTTATGAAGCAAGGTGTCGTTCTGAAAGATATCCAATGATTCACTCAGGTTCTTGTATTCCTTCATATTAAACTCGTCCTCTCCACTGTAATGTCGCACCCCGCTGAGGTGTCCAAGTAGTTGACGGGTTGTTATGGGATATTTCTTTTGCGGAAAGGATGGAACATACTTCTGAATAGGCACATCCAGGTCAATTTTACCCTTCTCCACCAATTGCATGACCGCCACTGCAGTAATGGATTTGGAGACGGAAGCCAGCCGGTAAACAGTAGTGGATTTAGCAGGCACATCATTTTCCAGGTCGACTTTACCATACCCTTTCGACCAGACAATCACCGATCCTTTTGCCACCGCCACAGAAACGCCCGGCACTTGGTACTTGACCATCATGGTGCTAATAGTAGAATCTATTGAGGCGATCTGCTGATTCGTCAATCCGCTCTTTTGCTGCGCGACGAGCGGCAAACTGGCTGCGACCATTAAGAGAAAAGACCCTAAAAAGAACCGATTGGCCTCACGGAATTGAAGTAATTTCATATTCGGATATTGGATGAATGTAGGAATTTTTATTCGTTGTATGGCCTCGAATTCCATGCAACCATTTAAAGAAGGACAACTTAGCAAAAACCACATCTAAATGTCCCCACAGAACTTACTATCTTTCCCCTTCTATGATGCTTAAAAGTCTTCGGCTCGTGCTCGCAGTCTGCTGCCTTTCTTTCTCCCCGCAATATGTCTACCAAAAAGTGTCTATGGATATGCTCACGCGGTCAACGTATAAGGGGAAGCTCAGTTCACTGAAAGCCACAGTGTTCTACACGTCCGCAGGGAAAATGGTAAGCTATTACCGTGAACCGGCGGAAATGCTCATCACCAACAATTCCAAAGGTGAAATCACGATGTATAACTTTAAGAATAACACCGTTATCCAAAAGCAGAATTCAATGATGAGTACGGATGTCAATCAGTTATATTATTTTTTAGAAAATAATAAAAATGACCTTGGGCTGACTAAAATCGGGTTTGTGCTAACGGAAACAAAATTTAAGGATGGATTGAAGATTACCGTATGGTCTCCACCCATGCAGCTTGTCAAGGATATCCTAAAAGTGGAGCTGGCGCATGACAAAGGTAATCCGGTGTTCCTGGGCTACTTCGATTTGAAAGGAAAAGCCATCAACAAAGTCTTCTTCTACGACTATCACCTGGTGGGTGGCCTTCAATTTCCAGCCTCGGTAACCTATATCAATTTTAAGGGCGTGAACGATTCTATCATCTCCAAGACTTCCTATTCCAATTTCAAAGTCGATCAGGAGGTCGACGAGCAATACCTGAATTTCGTTATCCCGGCAAACGCAAAAGTCACCCAGTGAAGAAATCCGCCCCTCTCCTCCTGGCAACCCTTCTTGCGATCACTGCACTGTCGGGTTTAGCGCAAAATAAAACGGAAGACTGGGCCCTGCTCGTGGATTCCGGCCGGCCAACCTCTGGACCAAAATCCAGGGCCACGAACAGTTTCAATGTCTATCGCTCAACCATTAAGCCCCAGTTGGCACCCGTTTGTTACTTTGAGCTCCCCTGCTCTTCGTTTAGCCCGGCCATGATAAAGAGATATGGCTTGTTGAAAGGGTACTTTTTGACGATCGACCGGTTGGTTCGGTGCACAAAAATCTCAGCCCTGGAAACTTACAGCATCCGCCTTTCGCCCCAGGGAAAAATAAAGGAATCTCCCGAAGATTTTTACCTCCACTAGGCAATGCGAACGCTTAGGTTTATCGGATTCTTCGTCTGTATTTTCTATTCAGCGAAACTCCAGGCACAAAGCGATGAAATGTCTTTTGCCCGCTATCTGATTGAGAAAAAAAATTACGACGAAGCAATCTTTGTGCTGCATTCCATGGGGCATGCCCGGGGATCAACACGCGGGCAACAGGACAGTGTTCATTTCCTGCTGGGTAATATTTTTTACAGACAGCAAAAACTGCAACGTTCGATAGAACAGTTTGACAGTGTCTCGGGACGTTGGCCACGGTTACATTCAGAAGCCGTTTTTTTCAGCGCTTATAATAATGTTTATCTTAAATCGTATTCCACAGCAAAGGAAAAAATGATCCGGTTCCCTCAGCAAGACAGCGTGCTGAATCAACTCAGAAACTTCGAGCTTGCGGGTATTGCACTTTTACAACGCAACTTGCCAACCTACGATTCGTTGTCAAACCTGTTCTCACCGGTTAACTATTCCATGGATGAACAGGAGATAAGGCTTAAAGAACATTATGACAGGATCATTCATCAACCGAAAAGATCTCTTCTCGTCGCCGGACTGCTTTCTGCCATTGTGCCGGGAGCCGGGAGATTTTATGCCGGCAACAAGGGCCAGGGAATTTATACATTTCTGATTGCCGCTGTTATCGGATCACAGGCATGGGAAGGCTACCAGACGGACGGACCTTCCAGCGTTAGGTTTATTGCATACGCCACTATATTTACCTCGTTTTATGTCGGAACGATTTGGGGAAGTGTCTTTACTGTAAAAATGAAACGTGATCAACTAAATGAGACAATCAATAACCAGATTCTTATTGACCTGCATATTCCTATCCGCACGATATTTCGCTAATGGTCAGGAGCTTGGATCAGCCGACAGCCTCTTGGAGGCTGGGAATTATTTGCAGGCGAGGGTAGCCTATGAAAGACTTCTTTTTCAGGGAAAATCCGATGCAAACATTCTGCTGCTGAAGAAGTCTTTCTGCTGGAAGATGGAAGGGAAATTTGATGAAGCTCACAGTACCCTGCTGCGCGCCGACCTTTTTAAGGGAACTGATAGTGTGAAGATCATGATCTACAATGAACTGGCATTGGATGCCTACCTCGCCGGTAAGTTTAACATCGCGCTGAGCACACTTCAGGAGCTCCATTACTATTTTCCGGATCAATCTACATCCATTTCTGAAGCTCTTGAAATAATGACATTGAATCAGTTGTTCAAATGGGATGAGGCGGAGCAGAAATTCATTTCCTTCCTGGCAAAGTATGAGCTGCCGGATCAATACATCTATCGGAAACGGAATCGGCCAAAGTTCAAGAATCCTACGAAGGCAGAAACGCTTTCATACATTATTCCAGGCAGCGGACAATTATATGTGGGCTATCCTGGACACGCAATTACATCCCTTTTGCTCCAGGGAGGCTTGGTAACGTTTACGGTATATTCTTTCACAAACGGCTACTTCTTTTCGGGTGCTTTTACGGGTGTCGCATTGTTCAGTTTTTTTTACAATGGCGGTGCAAGCCATGCAAGGGATTTGGCCGTGAGGCACAATTCGGAGCAAATGTTCAGATTCAATGAAAAAGTAAAGACCGTGCTCACGGAAGCAGTAAAAAAATAAGGGACTCTTACGAGTCCCTTACATACATGGTCTTTGACTTTTTTACCACATAAAGAATTTGTTGTTGTTTTCATACTTGCTGATGTCATTCGCGTTGACCGCCAGAACAATCAGATCTATCAATGGCACCAGGCCAAAGATTCCACCGAATGTAATGAGGTATCCGAGGATCAGCACAGGCGTCCCGCCCAGGTAGACCCGGTGAATGGCAATGCCGCCGAGAAAGAAGTCCAGCACGATAGCAAGGATGGCGCTCTTACCTCCTGCATTCGTTGCCTGGATACCTAGGGGATTAGAAACGGCGGAAGCAAGATCTGAAATTCCAACCGTCAATGGAGTTGCCAGACTGAAGGCAGCTTCAACGCTGGCATCATCAACTTTGTACATCGAAGCAGCATTGGCACCCAGTGATGCTGCCATTGCAAACACAAAAAGAAGCATTATTTTTTTCATGATAAAAAGTTAAGGTTTAGATAAAAATACCTCTTTTTTATAAAACTCCAACAAAAATTTTGGAAGGGGTCCGGTACAACGGCAACACTCGTTATCCAGATTGCGCATGCCTCCAGTCCAATGAGCGTGCCGCAGACCTACAACCAGCTATAAACCCAATAATCTCTTAAAGAACCCTTTCTTTTTTTTCTTCTCTTTTTCGCCAAAAGCCCGCGTGGACTCCTTGTTCTTCTTCCCAAAAATTTTCTGCAGAAAGTTGGTATCCGACTTATAGAGATCGCAGGAAAGTTTTTGTTCAAGATTGGAAGGTAGTGGCGGAAAACGAGCCTGACTTAGGCTGGCAAATTCTTTGTCAGCATTGACTTGTTGAAAAAATGTAGCTACAATGGGTAGCGCAGTACTTGCCCCCTGACCCAGGGCGGTGGATCGAAAACGGATCCGGGGGTCGTCAGCGCCTACCCACGACCCGATTACCAATTTGGGTGTCATCGCGATAAACCATCCATCGGCATTGGATTGGGTTGTTCCTGTTTTTCCTGCCATGTCATTGGTAACACCATACTTTGATCGCATGCTCGCCCCAGTACCTTCATTTACAACACGCTTTAACATCTGTATCAGGATATTGGCATTATCTTTCGTAAGCACCTGCTGTTCACCTTTTGCAGCATTAAAATTTTCCAGCACTACGTTATCTCGCGAGGCAATGGAAGTTAAATAGTAAGGTTTAACGGAACGTCCGTTGTTGGCCATACAGGCGTATGCTCCGACCATTTCTATGACCGATATACTGGGCGTACCCAATGCCAAGGAAGGCACTCGCTCCAGCTCGCTTGTTATTCCCATTTTCTTCGCTAACAATACCGTCCTGTCAATACCTGCTTTTTCCAGCACATGTACGGCTACCGTGTTTATCGAATAGGTTAATCCTCCTTCCATTGAATACTTCAAATCATAATTTTCTTCCGAATT
>JANYKP010000382.1 GCA_025358195.1 Cyclobacteriaceae bacterium | reverse complement strand
TTAAAACGAACAATGCTGCTTCGCAATTTTATTCCCACATAAGTTATAAATCGCGCTAGATTGGGTATTCATTCCAACAAAAAAGCCTTCCAATACAGGAAGGCTTTTGTACCAAAGGCGGGAATCGAACCCGCACATCCGAGGATACACGATTTTGAGTCGTGCGCGTCTACCAGTTCCGCCACTTTGGCCTTTAACTAACATTATTCCAGTACATCATTGCGCGCCTGCCCGCCAAAGCGTCTCGCGCAGGAGGGTCTACCAGTTCCGCCACTTTGGCTTTTAAAGGGCTGCAAATATGACTAAAGTTTAATTTTTTTACAACCGGAGTTTTTTTGACTCATTTCAAATTGTCGCATTCAAACTACCTTGGGCTAAAGCCCTATTGCATTAAGGGCAAAATTGTCACGGGTTTAAACCCGTGGCAATTACTTCTGCACCGGATTAAAAACCACCTTTATTTCATGTGAAGCCGAAAAAGGTCTTCCGTCTTTTGTTAACCCTTGAACCAGGACATTCATGGGTCCAATGTCATCACTGGCGAAGAAGGTCATGTCGGCATGGCCTGTTTGATCAGTTTCAAGAGAGGGATTCCAATAAAGTGTTGATCGCAAGTCAGGAACACGCGCAGGTGGTGCTACTTTTGAGTAGTTCATTTTAAATGAATCGCTTGGTCGGCTTAAACCTACGACGGGAAAAAGGTTTTGTTTGATCCTTGAATCCGAAAAGTCCCCCTTTTTTGTTTGAACAAAGATTATCCCATTTTCACCAAGCCGGCTAAGTTGGGCCAGCTTATTGGGATTATTTATAACTTTAATCGAAACTAAATTTTCCGGTTTCAAATCCATGAACACGGACGTGTTGCGGGTCATGGTACCATCAATAACGTACAGGGGATCATCGTTGAATACGCGTGTTGATGTCTCTAAACGAAACGATATGCGCACACTATACTGTAATCCTTTTTTTCGGGATTGAACAAAGGGTACCACTTCCCGCAGAAGATCTTCCATATTTGGAAACACCACGTAGTCGGCTACATTGATTCCGTAATCCGCTCCCAGAAACTCTTCTTCAATGATGCTGTTGGCCGTCTGGTCTTGCCGTCCGGCCCGCTTTTGATTGCTTCCAAAAAAGGAGTATGATTTTGACACCAGGGATTTGCTGAGTGCATATTCAGCATACACAGAATTCTCAGCGTTCTCGAGGGAAGACCAGTTCTCAGGGATTGTCACCGAATCCCGTCGAATGGTGATGGCATAATTGTCATCAATATTTTTTGACTTGTATTGAAGTGTGCAAAAGATCATGTCCTCACCCCAGAAATCAAAAATGAAGGGGACTTCGAATGCACCATTTTTCGCGTAAGCTTCAAAGCCAACGTTATTATTTTGAAGATAACTTACGATAACGGTTGAATCGGGTGCTGGCTGTCCTGTTGTTTTCGACAAAACCTGGCCTTTGAGTTTAGGCTGGCTTTGAAATGAAAAGCGTAAGTCAGGGGCTTTGTCTTTTAACACGGTCTCCCAATTAATGCGTTTCCATTTTTGGGTAATAAGAAAAGTGTTGAGTGAAGATGGTTGCTTGTCCTGAAATTTTTCTGCCCGTTCAACAACTTCCGGCAAGTCCGACAAATAAAAATCACTCCACCAGGATTGGTTTTTGAATAATCGTTGCTGAAATACACGAATCATCAGATCCGATTCTATGTAATTTCCTGATCCATCCACAACCTCGAATGCACAGGGAATACTTTCACGTTGCCTAACTTCAGCAGGCATATGCATGTGGACTTCAACATTTTTTATAACATAAGGGATAAACACCCGCTGAGCCAACATATTTCCTTCTGAGTCGAACACAAATAGCTGATGGAGTGCATCGGACCGCTCCTGTTTTGGAATTTGTAAATGAAAAGGTTGATCTGGTTGAATCGTCACTTTTTGTTTTGTCAGTATTTTCCCCATTGAATTAACGATGGCATACAATTCGCGGTTCGTCCATTGAGAGTTTGGCGGCACTGTCAGGTGAACTTCACAGTGTTCCCCCGTTTCTACCCGCACTGCCACACCATCTTTTTTCACTTCCGGAAGTGCCAAGCTCTTCCCTGTTGGCCAACCCGCCATATACGTTTGATTTGGTTTGGGCGAAATAACAAAGCTGCCGAATCCAGTTGAATCCAATAGTACTCTTGCGATTTCTATGCGAGTCTGATCGGTGATTACTAATTCAGTGGCACGCGGGCCTCGTACCGCAACATGGTTAATGAGCCCTTCAATCAAATTACCGCCCTCCGGATAAAACCTGAGGGGATCTTCCTGTTTCATAGTAATGTTTATTTGCTTCTTTGACACCAGCTTTAATTTTTTTTGAAAAAGCCACGTGTCTCCAAAATTCTTCATCCAATCTGAATAGGCTACGAACGAATATTCTGCCGGAGGTAAGTCCTTTCTGAAAACAATTTGATTATAGCCTTTCCCATTCTGCACTTTGAAGCGGATTTTCTGGTAGGTACGTCCCTCGCCACCCAACAGATCAAGGGTAATCACGTGATCGCCCTTCACGGGTAGTAGTTCTTCGTTCAGATACCAGGCACAAAAAAAAGCGGTATCACCCGGACTAAAGGTGGGTTGATTGAAGACCATATTTATTTTTACCGCCGGATACTTTTCTTTGTAACGATCATAACGGACCTGCAGCTCCTGAAGGAAATCCAGTGGGTGCCAGGCACAGAGTATCAGCACGGCTGACCCACAAAACACACCGCTCAGTTTCAAAAAAAAGTTTTTCTTATTCATGGCATCCATAATTCAAAGTGCTTTCTAAAGTAATTAATTTATCCGGCCAATGCGTCATATACTTAATTCCAATACGTTGGTTTAGTTGTTGTTGAATTTGGAAACAGCGCCCGGCAGGTATTTTTAAAAGGTAAATTTTGAGGTGGAATATACAGTTGATTGGGTACATCCTCCCGGGTGATAAAGATTGCTTTGCTGGTGATAGACGTTGCGAAAAACAATCCTTCCATTTCAGCCGTGGGCCCGCTGATTTGCACGAAATTACTTACAATCTTGCCCGTCACAGGTTGAAACAGGCTGGCGGCTGCCCCTTGCTGGGCCTTTACCGCTTTCCAAAAATCATAAGCTTGTCTGGACAAACTGAGCTGCCGCACTTCTGCGTAAACCTTATACATAAACGTCCATTGGTTAACAGGGATATAGGTTGCTTTCACTGACGTAAAGCGGCCATTCTGTATGAACTGATTGCTGCTGATCAGTGGTTCAATATTAAAGAAGTCGTACCAACACGTGCAACATAGACAGGGTTTATAATCATTTTGCAGTTCGCCCGTTATCTTGTTAAGGATGTATGAGCTGCAGGGTAGTGGTTTCGGACAACGCGCTTCTACACACAAGGTATCGTATAATTCAGGATTTGTATCTGCTTGAAAGGTGCCAATAAACTTCCAAAGGAAATTGTATTTGTTTTTCACCCCGGAAGTTGAATTGAAAAATACATCAAAGCCGTAGGTGGTAAGGGTATCTGTTTTTACTTTCTTGAACGTATGATAGACACTGTCAACCGTACCGGCCGGGTAAAGTGTATCTGGTTTCGTTTCATATACACGGCCATCCAGCAATTCAATGTTAAGCTTGTAAACGCGCCCCACCGTGCCGCGAATGCCGGTGGGACTTGTTTGATAAACTCCATGGCTCACCTGAGTAAGAACCTCGCTCGTGGCATGGTCATCTGAAATCACAAGACGTTTTACGGAAACCGGTTCTCTGAGTGAATATTTGGATTGAATATCAAACGCTTTTGTTATTTTAATTTTATAAGGGCCTGGCTGATCGGAAATGTATCCATCGATCACAACAGGAAAGTATATGCTGGTGCCAACGTCAATGTTAATTCGATCGACGCACGCGGCGGTGAAAAGAACCAATAGAAGGGAAATTAATGAATAGCCTCTCATGTTCCCATTAATCCCAAAAGGATGGTTTGACATTTGATGAATTTGGAAATAACTTCAGGCAAGTGTCATTGAAGCCAAGACTGATGGGAGGAATTATGTTTGGATTGGGTACATCCTCACGTGTAATGAACTTCGCTTTGCTGGAGAGCCCGGTCGCAAAAAACAATCCTGCAATGGGCGCCTGTCTGCCACTAATCTGCACAAAATTACTCGGGACTTTTCCGGTAACGGGTTGAAACAAACTATTGATGGCTTGCTTTTGGTCTTTAATCGATTTCCAAAAAGCAAACGTTTGACCTGACAAACTCATCTGGGTCACGTCGATGTGCACCTTATGCTGGAACATCCATTCATTGAGAGGCACATAATACGCCTGTATTCCAATAAAGCGACCGAGCCGCTGCAATTGATTGTCACTCAGGATGGGTTCATTATTAGACAAATTGTACCAACATGTACAGCACGTGCAAGGTCCAACCCTCACATATCTTACAGAGAATGGAGTATAACCCCCCACATTCTTAAGACCCGTGCAAGGCGGAAGAAAATTACATCGATCGCCAATGTAGAAACATTCCTTATTGTTTGCGTAAGGGTTTGTATCGCTCTGAAATGTGCCGGTGAACTTCCAGAGAAAATGATACTTGGTATCCTGTTGGGTTGATGAATTGAAGAGAACATCAAAGCCGTATTTCGAAGCGCCATCGACTGTTTTTTCTTCTTTAAAGGTAAAGTAAAGACTGTCTAACCTGCCGGGAGCAAAGAGTGTGTCCGGAATTGACTCATAAATACGTCCGTCAAACGTCTCAATATGGAGTGTGTACGCCCTGCCGACTGTTCCCCGGATCCCCGCTGGCTTGGTTTGATAGACACCCTCATTTACTTCGGTAAGCACCTCCTTCGTTCCCTGGTCATCCGAAAGCACCAGCTGTTTTACGGAGATAGGGTGTCGGTCAAATCGATTCTCCAAATCGTGTCCACTGTTTATTTCAATCGTGTAGGGGCCGGGCTGATCGGAAATATGGCCATCGATCACAATGCCAAATGCCGCGCCACTTCCTACGTCAATAAAAACTCTATCGACGCACGCCGCACTCAATAAAATCAGTACAATTGAATGTAATGTCTGGCCTCTCATAATTCATAAGTAACCACGGTGTAAAGACAACTAGTCAGCCCAATAGGAAGGCTTTACGAGGGTCGAGTTTGGAAACAAACTCAGGCAATTATCAGCAAATGGAAGCGACACATTCGGGATAATGCTTGGATTTGGCACCGCTGACCGGGTAATAAATACTGCCCTGCTGGAAATCGACGTGGCAAAAAACAAACCCTCCATCGGAGTTTGCGTTCCGCTGATTTGCACAAAATTGCCCGGAATCTTGCCCGTAACAGGTTGAAATAAGCTGGCATTTGCGGACTTTTGGTCTTTTACTCCCTTCCAAAAAGTAAAAGCCTTTCGTGACAAACTCATCTGGTTTACTTGCGCATGCACCTTGTACATGAACGTCCACGGCGTCAGTGGCACATACATAGCCCTGATTCCTTTAAACTGACCCGCCTGTACAAATTGATTGTCACTAACAATCGGATCAGGGTTTACCAGATCGGTCCAACACGAGCAGCATGAACAACTTTTTATATAACGCAATTGGCCATTCTCCAATACATACGAACTGCAGGGCCTTGGCCGGGGGCAACGGCCTTCGCCACATGGCTCCGCGTGTAATTCTGGATTGGTATCATATTTATAAGTGCCGATAAACTTCCAGAGATAATAATTGCTTTTCGGGTTCGCCTTAGAATTGAAGAATACATCAAAACCATATTTACTGGCGCCGTCAACAGTCTTCTCCTCTTTAAAATTATAATACACGCTGTCTACCGTACCCGAAACCAGTAAGGTGTCAGGTGTCGATTCATAAATGCGGCCATCGAGGAGTTCAACTTTAAGTTTGTAGACTCGTCCCAATTTTCCACGAATGCCGGTAGGACTGGTTTGATAAATACCATCGCTTACCGCATAAAGAACTTCCGTTGTTCCATTATTATCCGAAAGTACAACTGACTTGGCCTGGATCGGGGTCTTAATCGACAGTTTTGATTCGATATCGAATGCCTTCGCTATCTGAATTTGGTATGGCCCCGGTTGATCAGAAATAAAACCATTGACCACTACCGGAAAGAAGGAACTGCTCCCCACATCAATATTGATTCGATCGACGCATGCACTGCACCACAGAATCAGCAAAATTGAAAATAATGAACGCCCTTGCATAATATCGTTCTAAATCTTGAAGCTGTAGGAGATGGAGGGCAACGCAGTACCAATAATCGCTAAGCGATAGGGGCGAAGAATCCCCGGTCTGGCCTCTTTGAAAAAGATGGTATATGGATTTTTCCGTCCGTACACATTATAGATGGAGAATGTCCAGGTGCCATCCCAGAATTTCTTGCGCTTATGATTTCCTTCGATGACCAATCCAATATCCAACCGGTGATAGTCGGGAATGCGGAATTCGTTTCTGTCAGAAAAAGACGATACGGTAAAATTGTCAACCGAAAAAGCTGAGAGTGGTAAGGTAATCGGTCGGCCGGTTCGATAGGTAAAACCTCCGGTAAAGAAATACCTTCTCGAAATATTGTACTTCCAGGTAAGGTTGACAACATGTGGTTGATCGTAATTGGACGCGTATTCTTTTCCTCCATTAATAGTTTCTTGCGGAAAAACACTAACGATGGTTCTTAGCGAACGAGAGTAGGCATAGCTCAAGGATCCTACCAGGCGGCCAATTGTTTTAGCAACCTGCATTTCAGCACCATACGCACGGGCGTTGCCCTGAAGAAGATCGGTCTCAATCTGAGGATTCAGGATGAGCTGGGCACCGTCCTTAAAATCGAGGACGTTCTGGATTTTTTTATAGTACACCTCCAGGAATGCCTCGTATTTTTTCTCTTTGAAATTTCTGAAGTAGCCAATGGAAAACTGATCCGCCAACTGTGGCTTGAAGTAATAGCCGCTCGGTTGCCAAATATCCACCGGTGTGATGGCCGTTGTATTCGTCACCAGGTGGAGGTACTGGAATATTCTATTGTATCCAATTTTGATGGAAGACTCGGAGGAGAGATCATACCGCAAGCCCAGTCTGGGTTCCCAGTTAAGAAAGGATTTTACCGGCTGACCACTGCTAAAATGGAGGGTATCCACCAAACTCAAAGTTTCCCGCGGCACATTGGGTGTGTATACGTTGATATTGGCGGGCCCAATCACCTGAAAAATAGAGAAACGCATGCCCCCGTCTATATGAAGTCGCTTCATATCAAACTGATCGGAGAGGTAAAGGCCCGTTTCAATGGACTTCTGTCGATCGATTTGTATGAATTTCTTATTAGAGGTAGGGGAGGAGGGTGTAAAGGTTCCAGGATTGAAATCGTAAAAAATGCTTTGTGCCCCAAAGCCAAATTTGTGCTTCTCGCGGGTGTAATGAAAATCTGCTTTCGCGGTAGGATACGAGATTTTGTATTTTAGATTAAATCCACTAAGCGGGTCTTTGTCGGAAACATCATAGGTATAACTGCCATAACCTAACAAGAACGCAGATGTAAATTTCTTAGTGAACTCATGATCCAGCCGCAACGTAGTCAACTGCGTATCCCAACTATAGGTAGAATCACCGCGCAGCCTGAACTGATCATGACTGATGTAGCCAGAAAGTGTTAGTTTGGTTTTTTCACTGAAGAGATGCGTTAGCTTGGCGGTTCCATCATAAAATTTAACGGTGCTCTTATTCAAATCAACATAATTGCTACGGATCGAATTAATTAACCAATCGGAGTACGTGGTCCGCATGGACACAGCGATGGAAGTCTTATCCCGCACAATGGGACCATTGACCATCAAATTGCTTGAAATCAATCCAATACCCCCGCTCGCTCCCCATTTTTCATAACTGCCTTCTTTTGACCGGATATCCAGGACGGAAGAAACACGACCACCAAATTCAGCAGGAATGCCGCCTCGGTAAAACGTCACGTCCCGGATAGCTTCCGAGTTAAAAGATGAAAAGAAACCAAACACGTGGGAACTGTTGAATACCGGCAGTCCATCATATAGAATAAGATTTTGATCTACACTGCCTCCTCGCACATTGTATCCGGAAGCTGCTTCTCCAACAGTGGTGACTCCGGGTAATATCTGGATCTGCTTTATTAAATCCACCTCGCCTAAAAGTGCAGGCGCACGCTTTACCTCCTTCATGCTAATCTGAGTTTGGCCGATTCCACTGGTGGTTATTTCGCGGGCGGAGCGATCCTGAATGACCACCTCATCCAGTACTGTCGGGGTTTCCTCCAGCACGAGATTCACGTTTCCGTCGGTATAAATTTCCAGGTCAATGACTTTCTCTTCAAAGTTGATATAGCTGAAATTGATAACGTGTGAGCCACTGGGCATTCTCAGCTCGAACTTACCTTCCGCGTTGCTAACTGTGCCCACCTGAATATCACTTGCCAAAACGGTCACACCTACCATCGGATCTTTCGATTTACCGTCGATGACAGAACCTGAAAGGGTCACCCGCTGTTTGGCTACCGATTTTTTATCCCCGCCAATGACGAGTTTGTCTATTTTCTTCTGGCCTCGTACGGCCGCATTGATGAATCTGTTGCGCTGAAGGGCCTGGGTCGGATCTTTTACAAGGACGAGCGTATTGGGACTGATTTCAATATAGTTCAGGTCCGTGCTCAGGAACAATTCATAGAGCGCTTCCCGCAGGGTGCTGCCGGCAAAGCTTTCTTTAAAAGTCAGTTGGTCGATCCAGTCGTCGAGAAAATAAAAGTGAACAGGGTATTTTTTTTCCAGTTCAAGCAGAAAAACGTTCAGGCTTTTTCCTTTCTCACTGCCGTCAAGTTTGGTGTCGAGAATTGATTGTGAAAACGAAGCGATGCTGAATAGAAAGAAGAAAAAGAATAGAGGCCTTCTCAAATGCGGTTTAGGTAAGGTTTTACAAGATGGTAAATTAAAAATGATTATTGAGTTTTATTCAGAAGGGGTAGATTTTTTTTGAAATTATCCCGAAGATTGGATTACTTTTTACGACACGGTATGCCAAAAATTATGTAGTTTTTGGATTTGATTGGCCATCGTGCTGTCTTCTTAAGTCATTATAAAAGGATCAATTTTCGGGCAGTTTGCTCCACGTGTCTCCAACCCTGTTGCACATGCTCAAGGGTCGTTTTTTCGCTTCCGCCTACAAAACGAATAGCGTACTTGTCATTCAGTTTCGTTTGCGTCAACAAAATCTTACCACTTGCATTCAGCGTTTGAAGAAGCTTTGAATTTATATCCTCTAATTCTTTTTCATCAGTAATTCCATCCGGCTTATAGCGGAAGCAAACAAGGTTGAGCGGCACGGGAGCCAGAAGTTCGAAGTTTCTTGTTGAAATAACTTTTTCTTTCAGCCATTGACCGAACGCGATATGTTCCCTGATTTTTTCCTGTAGCCCCCGAAGGCCATAGGACCGGATCACAAACCATAATTTTAATGCGCGAAACCGGCGGCCAAGAGGAATGCCCCAGTCGCGGTAATTATTGACCAGATGATCTTCTGGTGTCTTTAAATATTCTGGCAGGATGGCAAATGTGTTGACGAG
>JANYKP010000381.1 GCA_025358195.1 Cyclobacteriaceae bacterium | reverse complement strand
ATAATGTTTTGAACCGGCTTGTTTCCGGGACCAGCTGAAACCCTACTTGACGGAAACAAACAATATATTCCTTGTTTGTTTCCATGGATGCACGGGTTGGGGCATCCGCCAGCTTCTTCATCGTATTGAACAACACGGGTGTGTTCAGATACACGAAGACAGAACCCTCATCATCAAACTCTTTTCTGAAATTCCTGAATTCTCCGGATTTGATCAGTGTTTTTTTGGCGAGATAGTCGTCGATGATGCTTTCCAGTGTTTGAGGGTGATTACTGAAAATGACAAAATTGTTAATGATGGTGTAGTACGGCTTATCGTACCGGGCGAAAAATTTCCCAAACAAAACTTTGAAAAGCTCCTTCATACTGAGGTAATTGATCGCATATCCGCGGTGGTCAACCGTTTTAAACTTCACCGGTGTTTTTCTCCGGACCAACTTTTCGATATGGGCCAGCGCTTTTCGGGCTTTCTCGATATTATCTGCCTTCAGCACCAGGGCCACTTCATTATCGAGTCCTTTCCCAGATGACTGCAATTCAACCAAGGCTACCTCATCGCCAATCCAATCAATAAAATCCTCTTGCAAGTTGATCGAGAGATAGTCTTCCACCTGCTTGAGGTTGGCCCTGTAACTTTCGTACTTTGCCACGTCCTGCTGAAGGTTCTTTTCAAAATTTCTAAAAAATCCCGCGAACGATGAGAATCCGAACCCCAGGTAGAAGGCCGTACGCTGTGGTGCGATTTCTGTAATTTCGGTAGCGCCTTTGCCGGAGATGGACAAGGTCTTGAGGTAGGACTCCACGGAATTATTTATGTAGGTATGACCTTTTGCAAGTATCAGATCTTCCTCCACGCTCAGGCTGAAGCTGGAGGTTTCGAGTTCTCTAGAAAGATGATTGATATATTCATTTGAATCACTCGAATAGCAAGACATGAAACGCGGGAGCATCGCATAGTTAAGATAGAAGCGCAGGATGCCGTCGCTTTCCAGGTCATCTGTTGCTTTATTGAATGTTTCCTTCGTCAAGGACTTATTGTTCTTACGTACGTCCAGTGCAGCCGTAATTATTCTCTTGTCGAATGACGCAAGCAGGTATGTCCCGGGCAGACTCAAATAGAGGTCATTATTGGTTTCTGGATTATGAAGTGTGATCAAGTCGTCATCGCCATACTTTTCCTTTTGAAAAGAATAGCCCGCCGCCGAGAAGGTGGAAAGATATTCATTGAGAAATTTAATTCCCGCTACCTGCTGTAAGTCGACCAGAAATAAAAAATCATATTCTTTAATGTCGGTCATGTGGGCCGATGCCACCAGCGCACGGGACCCTATCAACTCGGACAATAAATCGTTTTCACGAATCAGTGAATCCAGGCTGTTGACGGATGCGGTAAGCGTTGAGAAGTACGCATTTTTTTGCAGATGACTCCATACTTTGGTGCTGGCGATCTCCTTCCAGCTCTTGACAGGATCACTGGTCGAAATACAATAGATCGCATCGGATGGGATAAGGTCAAAAGCATCTTCAGACACGCCACCCTGGGCGCGATACCATTTCCAGCCTACCCATCCTGCCCCACCCAAAATACCCAGGACTATAATCCATTTTAGCAGTCTGCCCATTTTAAAAATTCTTGCCTTACAAATTAGAAAGAATTCTCAAAATCCCTTTTTTTTTGTTTTGATGGATGCTTTCATGCTCAATGCAATAGGAAGAGCGCATGTTGCGGAATGGTTTTTGTCTGTACTCATCGGATGCGTTTGGTGTGCGTTTTAAGCCTGACAAAACCTCCAAATTCGTAATTTGAAAATGAGCGTTGGAGATTTGAGAATAACAGTAAGACTGGAGATTCGTCTAAGTAGAATACTCAAAAATTGGAACAGATCTGGAGCGTTACCAGAAATCTCCGCATAGGGCAAGTCGTAGTTGATGTAGCCGGTGGCGTGATAGCATAGTCGCTGATAAATGCGCCCCGATCCTTATCCGGTCGATTAGACCGGTGGCTTTTCGGGACGGGGAGATCGAGGTTAAAGCCCTCCACGCCACAACGTATTGATTGTTGCGGCGACAAAGCCTGGCCTTTGATCGGATCTAATCAAAGAGTGGCTTCTGGTTGTTTTTGGCCCAGCGCGGCGCTATCAACAAAGACTTTACCATTCGCGTGCTTTCTGATAAAGATGGCCGGTAGAGTTTCGGAAATAGTTTCTTCCAGAGCCCTTTTTATTATCCCTGCTTTTTTCTCACCATTCGCCACGAGCAAAGCTACTTTTGATTCCAGGAAATGTTTCAATCCCAAGGTAATACCCTGCTTCAATACCATTGTTTCATTAAAATATTTTTGGCCCACGGTTTGGGTCACTTCATCCAGATTGATGACATGTGAATAAAGATCGGGTGATATCCCAGGTTCGTTAAAACCAACGTGCCCATTCATACCAATTCCTACTAACATCAAATCAATTCCTCCCAGGTTACGAATCGTTTTATCCATCGACTGGCATTCGTTCTGTAAATTCTCTGACAAAGCATTGAACAGGTGAATATGAGTGACATCAATTCCCAAAGGCTGAAACACATTCCGAGTTAAATAATAATGACAACTGCCCGGGTTGGTGGGTGGAACCCCGACCCACTCATCCAATCCTATGAAATAAGCCTTTGAAAAATCGACTCCCGATTCTCTGGCTTCATTTGCCAGCAGTGTGTAGGTGAGTTTCGGACTATCACCCGTTGCCAGGCAGAACACCGCATTGGGTTTCTGATGAACTATGCTTATGATCTCTTTGGCCGCATGGAGCGATAACTCTTCGTAGTTGTCAAATATTTCGAGTTTCATGGTAGAAGCTTATAATTCGAGCCTAATCCTGCTAAGCTATGTTGATAAATGCTAAGACATTTTTACCACCTAGGAGAACACATAGTTTTCAAGTAGCCAATAGTTCCTCCGCAGTAGGACTTTTACCGGTTTGCAAATAATAACTGGCCGTTGCATGTCCAAATTCGATTGATGTCGTGATGTCCAGTTGCAGGAGCCTGGCGGCACAGAAACCCGCATTAAAATTATCACCTGCTCCTGTTGACAACACAGGATTTTTTATTTGGATGCATTCTTTTTTGTGAATGCCCTCAGTGTTTAACGCCAACGCTTCTTTTGAATAGTGTATCAAAACAGTATCGATCCCCAGCTTTTCATATAGCATTTCTCCGATCGTTTCAATTTGTCGTTCAGACCTGGATTCTCCCGTCAAGGCTTCATAAACAACAGTTGCTTCATTTAGATTTAAGCTCAATACAACATCCCAATGTTGGCTAAAGGATTTTAACAAAGCCATTGCCTCCATTATGTTCGAACGACTACGTCTTGAGCAATCCGAAAGATCAAAAAATCCGATTGGTCGTTTTTCTGATGCTGAAATGTTCGGAAGTATTTCGCTTAATAAGCCCCTCCAGAGTTCTGTGGCGTTGTCCAACTCACTCCAGTTTACGATGGCAATTAAGTCGCGGGCGGTGAAGAGAGCGGTGATCGCTTGGATTCCGATTGCATTTTTGATGGTAGTCCAATCTGATTTATTCAGACTCTCCATTTGTGCCAAGAGTATTTTTCCATCGCTGAACTCCATTGCTGTGCTGATGCCCGGATTGGCAAACGTATGCAAGCAGGTATTTGCTGACATCTGCTGAAAGACCGGATGGATGTCCGGATAACCGAACGAACCGATACAGGAAGGCTTGAATCCAAGCTGTCCAAGTGCATTTGCCATGATGGGCATATTGCCTCCCAGTTTGGTAACGCGTTCTTCCAGCTCCAAAGAAAAATTTTTTCCACTTTTTCCCACGGTATAATTTCCGAATTCACGGATGGACTCAAAGTAGGTGGATCGTTTATCCTCTTTTTGGCGGATAACCCTGACGATTGTATCGACAAAGCCATCGAAGCCCAGGGTAATGTTCACGCCACCCATGAGACGGGCATCACGCGTTAAGGCTTCTCTTAGTGCATGGGTCATCGTTCAAAGTTTACATAGTGGGCAAACAAACATGAATATAAATCAGTTATGAGATGTATTTACAAAACCGAACTTGTTTCCATCAAATAATCCTTTGTCGCTGATCTTCAAAGATGGGATGACCAACAAAGCCATAAATGAAAGCGTCATGAACGGTGCACCCAACGGACTACCCATCTGTTTGGCCATCCTATCGATCGCTTTGTACCGTTTACTCACTTCATAGCCATCTTCTGCCGACATGATGCCTGCCACCGGTAAGGGCACAATCATTTCATGGTCATCATATGCCGCTGCGATTCCTCCTTTTGCCGCTATTATCAAGTTTATTACCTGGCAAATGGATTTGTCATCAACACCTACTGCGATAATATTATGTGAATCGTGAGCCACGGAAGAAGCAATGGCACCGCGTTTCAATCCAATATTCTTAATAAAACTGACGGATGGAGGCGTGTCCGAATACCGGTTAACAACAGTAATTTTTAGAAGATCACGTGAGGGATCAGCGATCGCGCAATCCTTGTCTTTTTTTGGTGAATACAACAATTCATTTGTGATTAACTGACCATCCAGGGCTTCAATAACCCGGATCTTACTTTCGTTGGATCGCAGAACAAAATCGGCGATAACTTTTTTGTTAACCTTGAAATTGTTGATAACCTTATTTTTGACCCTTTCAATTTTTGTAGAGCCATTTTCAGCCACAAGATGCCCACGGATGTACGTTTTTTTTACAGCGAACTCATCCAGGTTGTTGACAACAATAAAATCCGCTGCGTCCCCCGTTCTCAACCTGCCAACCTCAAGTTTGTAATGGTCAATGGGATTGATGCACGCGGCGCTTAGTACTTTATATAAATCAATTCCCTTAGCCAGGGCCCGCTTGACGAGTAAATTGATATGGCCTTCTTCCAAACTATCCGGATGTTTGTCGTCGGAGCAGAACATCATATTTTGCCAGTGATCGTTCATCAGGCCAACCAGCGCATCAAAGTTTTTGGCGGCACTCCCCTCACGGATGAGGATTTTCATTCCATGTTTCAGTTTATCCAGCGCTTCTTCCGATGTGAAACATTCGTGGTCAGTGCTGATTCCAGCTGCTATGTATTTGGCCGCCTGCTCGTCACGCAGTCCCGGAGCATGGCCATCGACTACCTTCCCATACCTTTTGGCCACAGCAATTTTTGCTTTTACAATCGCGTCTCCTTGTAAGACTCCTGGCCAGTTCATCATCTCGGCGAGGTATTTTATTTCATCTTTCTTCAGCAGTTCATCAATGTCTTTAAGATTAATGACGGCGCCTGCAGTCTCAAAAGGGGTAGCCGGTACACAACTTGGAGCTCCGAAGAAAAATTTGAACGGGACTTGTTTGCCATTTTCAATCATATACCTGACTCCTTCGATGCCTAGCACATTTCCAATTTCATGAGGATCGGAAACCGTGGCTACCGTACCGTGTACGACGGCCATCCTGGCAAACTCAGAAGGAACGAGCATCGAACTCTCGATGTGTACATGTGCATCAATAAAGCCAGGGAGCAAATACTGATCTTCCACCGATTCTCGCTCGGTGATCTGAGAAATAATTCCATTCAACACCTCCACTTCACCTTTGTAGAGTCGTTGATTGAATATATCAATGATGTTTCCTGAAATTTTCATGATCGCGCTATTGATTGCTGACCTGGATAATTTCAGCGGCGATGCTGATGGCAATTTCCTCCGGTGTTTTGCTGGCTATGGGCAAACCAATTGGTGTGCGTACCGAACTCAGGAATTCCTTGCTGATACCTTCTTCGATAAGTTCTTCTATCACTTTTTTTACCTTTTCTTCGCTGCCCATCATTCCCAGATATTTGTATTTTCTTCCGACCAACGTTTTTAACACAGCTTTATCTGTACGGTACCCAAAGCTTACAATGGTAACGTAGGAATTATCTCCTTCCGGGATATGCTTACCAACGTCGGCATAATCAACGTAATGTTTTTTATGGGCGGCCAGGTTGTTCTCCATCGTATTGAGTCCTCGTCGGTCATCAAATATTTCTACATAAAATCCAATTTGCCGCATCGTGATCGATAGCGCCAGTCCAACATGTCCTCCGCCAAGAATGGATATTTTGTTTTTGTAACCCAGCTGCTGTTTGACGATCCAGGTTTGATTGTTCGAAATAGCGCATGAAAAAGGGTCATTCAAAACTTCATTCTCAGAAAATAAAATTCCCTTGCTGTTCAATTCCAAGACACCCATGTGCCCAGTGTCATAACAAGCGATTACCTTTTCAATTAAAGTGATGTGAACGGTATCCAAACTGTAAAAGGCAATCATCTGTTCGCCTGAGCATATCATGCCTGATTGGTTAGCCTCTACTTTGCGGTGGACCTGAGTTTTAATAAACGGAGGGAATTCACCTGCTGTCAGTTTGGATTTGGCCAGCTCCACCATTTTCTGCTCCATGATCCCTCCACCGATGGAGCCTAACATTTCTCCTTTCTCATCAACGATCATGCTGAATCCCTGACGTCCTGGACTACTTCCCTTGCTCTGAATGACGTACATCAGTGCGAGCCGTTGTCCGTTAATCAGATACGTGCGAATATGCTCCCAAATTGACATCTTGAAAATGAATATTAATTTTCTAAACTTGTTGGCTGTTGACTTTCTACTTTCGCTTCCAAGATACCGTTTTGTTCAATTAGTAGTAAGTACTTACGTCGTCAATTACAGAAAGGAGACTATGGCTCATGTTTGGCTAATCATTTCATTATTGATTTTTTCTGTTGGAGTAGTCATTGCCATTTTTACGTATGCGGGAATGTTACTCTCCCTTGAAATTGAGCGAGGCCAAAAGGATCCTACATCGGTCTATGGGTATGATCTGCGGGAGCAGTTGATTCTTTTGAAGCAAATCCGTCAGGTTATTATTATTCTCAGCGCCACTGGATTCCTGGGAGCAGCGCTTTATTGGCTTGTGCACGATACCCTCCTGCAGGGATTTGCCATGGAGTGGCTCAACCTGATCATCCGTTGGGTGCATGTTGTAGTAGGCATTATGTGGATTGGAGCCTCATTCTATTTCATATTCCTGGAGAATAATTTGAACCGCACCGAAAATATCCGCGATGAACTTGCCGGAAATTTGTGGGCGATTCACGGCGGAGGTTTTTATTTTCTGGAAAAATATAAAATGGCTCCCAAGGAGCTGCCCAAAAACCTTCACTGGTTCAAATATGAAGCCTACTTTACATGGTTGTCGGGATTTGCCCTACTCGCCGTGGTATATTACATGGATGCCAACGCATTCCTGATCGATCCTCAGAAGGCAAATATCACTTCTACGCTAGCCATTCTCATCAGCGTTGGTTCACTTGTGTTGGGTTGGATTATTTATGACCGTATGTGCAAGTCATCGTTGATTAATAACCCGCTGCTCTTCGCGCTTACAGGACTTTTATTGCTGGCGGGATTTGCGTTTTTCTTCTTGCAGATTTTCAACAGCCGGGCGGCTTATATTCATGTAGGTGCGCTGGTTGGCACACTCATGGCGTGGAATGTTTATTTTGTGATCATACCTTCTCAGAAGTCCCTTGTACGGGCGGCGGTAACGCGCCAGCCGCTGGATCCATCGCTTGGAAAAAAAGCCGGCGAGCGTTCACTTCACAATAATTACTTCACCTTGCCAGTGATCTTTATTATGATCAGCAATCATTTCCCCAGCACGTTTGGTCACCAATACAATTGGATAATTCTGGTGGTCATATCCATGGCAAGCGCTGGTATCAAACATTACTGGAATCTGCGGGACCGCGGTGAAAAATCAAGGTGGATATTACCGGTTTCGATAGTTTCACTTATTTCGCTTGCATTAATTACATCTCCTGTATTTGAACGGGTTGCTGAAAAAGCTGCACCTGTCACGTTTACGGAAGTGAACGCCATTTTTACCATGCGTTGTATTCAGTGTCACTCCAGGACGCCAACAAGTCAACAATGGGTTACTCCGCCGAATGGCGTTAAGTTTGACACACCCGAACAAATCGTTCAAATGAAGGAAAAGATTATGATGCGAGCGGTGCTCACGAATTCCATGCCGCAAGGAAATGTTACCAACATGACGCAAGGTGAACGGGATGCCATAAAGGCGTGGATTCTTCAGGGTGCCAAAATTCAGGATTGATGAACCGTTTTGCACTTCATAGCACGCGCGTTCTGACACCTCAAGGTTTGCAAGAGGCTACCATTGTTGTTAACGGAAAAAAAATAGAATCCTTGACGGTGGGAAGACAGATATCTGAAGTGGTTATAGTAGAGGATTTAGGCAATGCCGTGATCATGCCGGGATTGATCGATTCACATGTTCACATTAATGAGCCGGGTCGTACCGACTGGGAAGGTTTTAACTCCGCTACCCGGGCAGCAGCAGCAGGAGGCATCACAACACTGATAGACATGCCGTTGAACTCAAGTCCGGTGACAACCAATGTGATGTCGCTTCAGTTGAAAGTAACCGCTGCAGAAAAATCGCTACATGTGAATTGTGGCTTTTACGGAGGGGTTATTCCAACAAGTCTCTCCGATCTCCCGGGTCTTCTCGAGGCAGGCGTCATGGGAATTAAAGCATTCCTCACGCATTCTGGAATTGACGACTTCCCGAATGTGACGGAAGATCATTTGAGAAAAGCACTGCCCATACTTAAGAAATTCGGAGTGACATTGCTCGTTCATGCAGAGCTGGACGAACCACATCCCGATCAAAAATTCCTGGAAGAGAATCCAACCAGCTACAGTGCATATTTAAAGTCGCGACCGAAATCATGGGAAGACAAGGCCATAAACATGCTGATACGATTGTGTGAAGAATATCAGACATGCATTCATATTGTTCATTTGTCTTCAGCTAATTCGATTGTTCCACTGCAGGCTGCAATAAAAAAAGGAGTTCCCATCTCGGTAGAGACGTGCCCGCATTACCTTGTTTTTCATGCCGAAGGGATAAAGGATAAGCAAACACAATTCAAGTGCGCCCCACCCATTCGCGAAAAGCAAAATAACGAGCAGCTTTGGAAAGCTGTCAAAGAAAGGATTATTTCGTTTATCGTTACCGATCATTCTCCGGCCCTGCCTGAAATGAAAGAATTAAAATCAGGTAACTTTAAGAAGGCTTGGGGAGGCATTGCTGGCTTGCAGTTCAGCCTGCCGGCGTTCTGGACACATGCCAGGCAACATGGTTTTACAATCGAGGATATGGCGATGCTTATGAGTTTTAATGTTGCTAAATTTCTGGACCTTACAAAAATAAAAGGAAAACTGGAGGCAGGTTACGATGCTGATTTAGTTGTCTGGAATCCGGAAAAGGAATTTGTTGTAACGACGGATATTATTCAGCACAAACATAAGATAACGCCGTATGAAGGTTTAAAATTGAGCGGAGTGGTAAGCCGAACGTATGTGAACGGAAGTCTGGTATTTGATAATGGGAATTTTAATGCGCTAAATAAGGGAGTTGTAATACGGAGGAGTAACCGGTGAGAGGTAAGGGGTAATCGGTCTTGGATTTGAACAGCAATTCGTTTAAATAAACCTTTAGATATAAAATGCTTGAAATGCTTTAAAGTTCACTGCCTTTATTAAAGAAACATCAACGATTGACTTGGAACAGACCGATTACCACTCACTGATTACTGATTACCAAAATCGATATAAGTACGTATGAACGAAGCACAAAGGACTCCGGCATTCACTAACTTGTTGGATTTGGCCTCTGAGAAATTGGGCGGCAAGGCATTGTTGTGTTCGGATGATTTTTTTGCGGGTATGCAAAACATGCTTAAACCTGGACGTGGAATTTTTATTCCGGATAAGTACACAGAACAAGGCAAGTGGATGGATGGCTGGGAGTCCCGTAGAAAACGCACACCCGGATTTGATTGGTGTATTGTTCAACTAGGTGCAGCCGGAATCATTCGGGGGGTGGACGTGGACACAAATCATTTTTTGGGCAATCACCCGCCCCACTGCTCCATTGAAGCTTGTTGCCTGCCAGATGATAAACTAGACAAGGCAAAATGGACCGAGATCCTTCCCAAGGCAAATCTTAACCCTGGCAGTCAGCACTTTTTTGAAATTAAGAACGATCAACTCTTTAGCCATATACGGCTTAACATCTATCCGGACGGGGGCGTGGCACGGTTTAAGGTATATGGGGAGGTGAAGAAAGACTGGAGTCTTGTTAAAGAAAGTGAGCTGGTAGACCTTATAGCTGCCCTTAACGGTGGCAAAGCGATCCAGTGCAATGATATGTTCTTCAGTCACATGGACAACCTGATCATGCCGGGCCGCAGTGAAAACATGGGTGATGGCTGGGAGACCAAACGCAATCGCACGCCCAACAACAAAGATTGGGTAATCCTTCGGCTTGGAACAAAAGGTACGATCCATAAAATTACCGTTGACACCAATTACTTTAAAGGGAATTATCCTGACCGTTGCATGATTGAAGGTTGCGTTTGGGATACGGACTCTAATTTTGATTCATTTGCATGGAAAGTTATTTTGCCTGAATCGAAACTACAGGCGCACAAGGAACATCTTTTTGAAAAGGAAATTAACGATCATGGTCCGTTCACCCATGTAAAGCTCACCATCTTTCCCGATGGCGGGATAAGCAGATTAAGACTTTGGGGATATAAAAGTATATAACCGATGACCCTCGAAGAATTAAATAGACTACCTGAACAAGAAGCAATGGCCAACCTTGCCATGTGTTGCGGGTCATCTGTGTGGGTTGGGCAAATGGTTAAAAGGCGGCCGTTTGAAAGTGAAGAACAACTAATTGAATCAGGCAAAGATGTGTGGTTCGCGTGCACACGCAATGATTGGCTGGAAGCCTTTTCGCATCATCCGAAGATTGGAGATGTTGATAGCCTGGAAACGAAATTTGCCACCACTCAGGAATGGGCTGGTGACGAACAAGGAAGTGTAGCGTCTGCGCGCCGGGAAACGCTTGAGAAATTGGCCAGGTTAAACAAAACTTACGAAGCCCGGTTTGGTTACATTTTCATCGTATGTGCTACCGGTAAGTCATCGGAAGAAATGCTTGAAATAATTGAGCTACGGCTGAAAAATAATCCGTATGATGAGATTAAAATTGCTGCCAGCGAACAGAATCGAATTACCAAGCTCAGATTAAAAAAACTATTGTCATGAGTCAAATAACAACCCATGTGCTGGATACGGCTGCTGGCAAACCTGCAGAAGGCATTCCAATAACCTTGCAGCGTTCGACTGGGAATAATCAGTGGGAAAAGATTGCAGCGGGAATTACCAATTCAGATGGTAGAATTGCCACGCTCCTTCCGGTCACACAAAAATTGAACCCTGGCGTGTATCGGTTGCTATTTGAAACTAAAATCTATTTTGACGGTCAAAAGATAAGGGCATTTTATCCTTACGTGTCTGTTGTGTTTGAAATTTTCGACATGGAACATTACCATGTACCGCTGCTGCTGAGTCCTTTTGGGTATTCTACTTATCGTGGCAGCTAGAAAGGTTTCCCGCAGATCGCCGCAGACATTGTACGATTCAAATGTGCGTTCACTGCGGGATCTGCGGGAAATATTGAATTGTTTACATATTACCGTTACTTAATTTGAAAAATGAAGCAGTCAATAGCCAGCAATAAGAGGAACCAAATTCTTTCTGAACTTGGCGTTGCCAACAAGGCCTTTCAGAAAATATATACTGGAGACAAACCGGATCGACAACCGGTCCACACGGTTTAT
>JANYKP010000378.1 GCA_025358195.1 Cyclobacteriaceae bacterium | reverse complement strand
CGGCAGTACGTGGGTGGGCAAGTTTGGCATAAGTTGAACCATCAGACGCTATCATTACACCTGGTGCCGCTATACCTGTTTTAATCCATTCGGGTTTCATCACGTGCATAATTACAAGACCTCCGGTTTTTCTATAGGCTTCAAAAGTTTCTTTTGTAAGGCGTTCTCCAGTCGCAACCCATTGCAGGTCACCGTATGTAATACCTAATCTTTCCTGCCAACCATTATCAAACATGGCACTATTGATAAATGTATTGCCAGCCGTATAGGAATATAATTCTGTGGAAATGTCAATACCTTTTTTATTAGCCGCCTGAATCATATCAAGAGCCACTTGCATTTGGCCTAATGACATACTGTTGATGTGTACAATATGCAACGGAGCACCAGTTAATGCTGCATCTGCAATTACCTCTTGTATAGAAATAATGTCGGGGTTCCGCACATGAGAGAAAACCAAGACATTTAATTCTGCAGCCAATTGATACACCCGAAACATTTCATCCGAAGAAGTTTTTGGCAGATAGCCAATCGGTACACCAATTCCAATTCCTCCTTCCGCTAAGGAAAGTTTGATATTGGTTGCCATTTTCTTGGTCTCCTCTGCAGTAAGTCTGTCGGTATAAGAAGGTGGTAATATTTTAAACAACATATCAATGGTGGATTCACCTGCCATCATTTTCTGACGTAAAGTTTCAACGCTCGGCTGGTACTTTTCAAAAGACTTAAACCTTTCAAAGGGCCAGCATACACTTGCACCATAATTAATAAGTGCTTTTGATTTACGTAACGCATACCATTGTTCTAAATGGTCAATTCCCCATTCCAGTTCCAATGCTGTAGTAATACCGTCATGCAACTGGTATTCCTGTTCCACATTGCTTCTGCCATGCACATGCAAATCAATAAAACCGGGAGCCACTACCAAATCAGCCACATTAATCATCTCTTTTCCCTTCAATGGTTCAGAACTGATTTGTGCAATACGGTTATTGAGGATGCCCACATTTTTGATGGCATCTAGTTTAGTTTCGGGGTCTATAACCCTGCCGCCTGTCAATACAATGTCATAAATGGTATTTGATTGGGCTTTAGCCAAATTGAAAAAGCAAGTCGCAATGAAAAGAATAAAGAATAAGGCTTTAAGAAATTTTATCATATAGTTTGTTTGTGAAATGTCAATATAAAAATGTCCGTGCGTGATAAATCTATTATTTCATTTAGTCCTTGTCCGCCCTTATTAATTTGTCAATTGTCTCTTTTTTACCTAAACAAACGCCTAACTTTTTCGTCCTGTACTTCATTTTCTACCAAGCCACCCCATTCTGCCAACGTGAGTGCATATGCATTTTCAATAACCCACTTGGTTATCGTAACTGACTTACCTTATTGGTTTCAAATGCTTCCCATGACTTTTGTCCAAGTAAAATAGTCGGGATGGCTGATAGAATTAAGATGATTAGCTGTAATTTCATTGTCTCAACGGTTTAATTATTTCAAGAGTTTTTACTATTCCTTTCGATTTTATTTGTCTATAGTCGAAGAAGGGAGTAATGAGTGTTCTGTGTTCGGGATAAAAATAGATCCTTTCTTCATCAAACAGTATCTCGATGGAGTCAGATAATTTGAATACTTCTTTAAATTCATTTATCAAACTTGTACCAAAACAAATCGTAATTCTCGGTTGAAATTTGTCCCAAAAATCTTTTAATATTTTAAACCTCGTTCTTTTTACTTTGTCAATGTAGTCCGCTGTTGTGGTAATTGAAAATAATTCATTGTAATGAGTCGGCCAATTTGAAAGTTTGGGTTTACCTAATGGGAATAGATTCATTTGAAATTCATTTGAGTCCGCTTTTAGTAAGCTATTGTCCCTGTACTGTTTCCATTGATTACCGCCAATGTCCCCAGTAATGATTTTACTCATGATGTCGTATACTTTTGTAAATCTATTGCCAAGCCTGTCAGCGGTTTCCTTTATTTCTCCTGATTTTGTCGGTAAAACTTCATTGTTATAGGTTCTTAAAATATTATCTAAGTTGTCAGTCGCAATCTCTTGTGCTTCCTCTAACCCAACGAACCAAAAGTCACCCTTTGGGTTTCCAAAACCTTTAAACTTGTTGAGTATCTCGAATTTGTCATTCATTAGTTGGGAAATCTTTGAAGGCCATGTGCCATAACGTTGGGAACTATCGGAAACTCCGTCCCCGAGACATCTTTATTCAAGTAAGTAAAAACCTGCGACTTAAATTAAATTGTCTATAATGAAGAGATTTTCCGGTAATCCAGGGGAATTAATGCGCCCGAAACTGCTTCGAAAAATAAATATATCTTGAATACCAGCTCTTTTATACCCGGACCCGCCCCCGAAACAGGAATCCAAATGATGAAAACGTCTTAATCATCCTTGTCCCGCAATTGCCTACTGCTCTTGCCTACTGCCTACCGATCATCGCCCTCCAGGAGGACAGTACTTTCTTAAGTAATCAGTGTACAATGTAGCGAGGTGCTCACTCGTACCAGCTCCTTCGGAAATTCCGTGAGTACGGTTCGGGTAGGCCATTAACTGAAACTGCTTGTTGTATTTGATGAGCTCATTGACGAGCATCTCTGCATTGTTGTAATGTACATTGTCATCCCCCGTACCATGGATATAGAGTAAATTTCCTTTCAGGTTTTTGGCATATGTCACCGGCGATCCATTAACAATGTCCTGTAAATTCTCTTGTGGTAATCCCATGTAGCGCTCCTGATAGATATTGTCATAGGTAAGCTGATTGGCCACGGCAGCAACGGCAATTCCAGTCTTATAGATTTCAGGATATTGAAACAGGAGGTTAAGTGTTGTCGAACCGCCTCCGCTCCATCCCCAGACAGCAATCCGTTCCGCATCCACGAAAGGCCATTTCAAAATCTCTTTAGCGGCAAGCGCCTGATCACGGATATTGATCTGTCCGATTTTTCGATAGATCGCTTTTCTCCACACACGACCCTTGGGTGCCGGCGTCCCACGACCATCAACAGACATGTAGATGTACCCCTCTTCCGCCATGTCACCTTTGAAGAGTCGGTTGTTGCCAATACCATATCGGTCAAGTACGGTCTGGCCGGCCGGCTCTGAATACACGTGAAAAACAACCGGGTATTTTTTTGTTGGATCGAAATTTTTGGGTTTCACCATCCAACCATCCATCTCCGTGCCTTCTTCTGTTTTGATCTTGAAGAACTCAACTTTCTTTGCCATGACCGCAGCCGGTAGCTTTGTTTGAATACCTTCTTTTTCATTTACCGGTTTATGAGTCGTCAGATTAATTAACTCCGTTACGGGTTTTGTAAATGTGTTGGAGAATGAATGCTGAGCATATTTTCCATTCGGTGAAATGTCATAATCGTGCGCGCCTTCAAGACCGGTAGGTGTTACCAATTCCAGTTTCCCTTTTCCATCCAGTTTGGTTTTGTAAAGATACTTTTGAAGGGCATTTGTTGGCGAGGCCAGAAAATAGACATAGTTGCTCTTCTCATCAACGTTCTGAAAATCGATTACATCATAGTTGCCTTTGGTGATCAGAACTTCTTTTGAACCGTCTTTGGTAATACGATAAATATGCGACCATCCATCTTTTTCACTAATCCACAAAAATTCTTTTTTATCGTTGAGCCATACGAACGGATGATGAAAATCCAGCGCCCGCTCACTTCCGCTGAATGAAAATAACTCGATCCAGGCTTCGTCTTTCTCCGTGAAGATCAATTTGGCATCGCCGGTAGCAGGATTACAAGAATAGATCTTGCTTTCATTTTGCTTGCGGTTCAATTGTTGAACCAGGATTTCTGTAGCGGAGTGCCATTCGGATCGTGGGAGATAGTGTTGTTGCGGATCACCGGGAATGTTCAGCCAATTCGTTTTCCCGGTTTCAATGTCGATCACCCCAATCCGTGCGGGTGAAGGACTCTGTCCGATGGTTGGATATTCCACCGGAACAATTTTTGAATAGGCCGAATCGGTGGTGTTCAACATATAATAGTCGCGGATCTTGGTGGCATCAATCTGCCAGTAGGAAATGTGCTTGCTGTCAGGACTCCACTGAAAACCATCGCGGCAGGCAAGTTCTTCTTCGTAGGCCCAGTCGAACGTTCCATTAATAAGCTTCCTGTTTCCATTGGTGGTGAGTGCCTTGATCGCTCCGGAAGTTAAGTCTTGAACATAAAGATTTTGCTCACTTACGTAAGCCACCCGGGTACCGTCCGGGGAAAATTTGGCAAACATGAGTGTAGATTCGGGTCTGTCTTCACCAATCTTTCGCAATAGTTTCGTTTTCAAATCCAGTGCCCAATAGTCTCCGCGGGAATCCAATCTCCATACGCGCTTGCTATTGGTATAAATCAAAACTTTTTGCTGGTCATTCGAGAGATAAAATGAGCGGACGGGTAACGCTTTTGATTGACCGGAGGGAGTCAGATCGGCTTTTGAAATAAAAGTTGTTTTGGAGTTATCGGACAGACTGTATCGGATGACCTCATTGGATTCAATCCGGAAATACGAATTTCCATCAAGTGACCATTTGATTCCGCCAGGCTGTGCCATTACAGTGCTCGTGCAGAGCAGCAGAATCAGGATATACAATCGTTTTGTTTTGCCGGGAGTCATCATGTCGTTACTTTATTTGGTGATAGCGGTCTAAAGTTAGAATTGTGCATGAGATTTAACCTAAACCCTGCTATCTAAAGTAATAACCGTACCTTTGCGGCTTATTTAACGATTCATAATGAAATCTTTTGAGACCCTGGGCCTTGCCCCAGGCCTGGTTCAGTCGGTCCAACTCCTCGGCTTCGAAACTCCCACGCCCATTCAGGAAAAGGCCATACCCGTTTTGTTAAAAGGGACGCGCGATTTTGTCGGACTGGCGCAAACCGGTACCGGTAAGACAGCCGCGTTTGGACTCCCATTACTGGAGTTGATTGACGATAAAAGCAAAAACACCCAAGCCCTGGTGCTGGCGCCCACCCGTGAATTGGGAATGCAGATAACCAGTGATCTGGAAACTTTTACGGAAAAATACAAGCCGTTTAATATTGTGGCCGTGTACGGAGGAGCAAGCATCAGCGAGCAAATCAGGAAAGTAAAAAGAGGTGCGCAGATTATTGTGGCTACGCCAGGCCGGTTGATCGATTTAATTGACCGTAAGGCAATTAATCTCAGCACCGTTAAGTATGTAGTACTTGACGAGGCGGATGAGATGCTCAACATGGGTTTTAAAGAAGATATTGACAAAATACTTTCGTTTACGCCCGAAGAAAAAAATACGTGGCTCTTCTCGGCCACCATGCCCAGAGAGGTCCGGGCCATCATGAAGAATTACATGACCGACCCTTTTGAGCTGACCGTAGGGGAGCAGCACGTTGGAAATGTGAATATTGAACATTTCTATGTGATGGTTCAGGAGCGTGATAAATACCTCGCCCTCAAACGCATTTTGGATTTTACACCGGATATTTTCGGCTTGATTTTTTGCCGCACACGTATCGACACCCAACGGGTGGCGGAAATGCTGATGAAAGACGGCTACAATGCCGATTCCCTTCACGGGGATCTCACGCAGCAACAACGCGATCGCGTCATGATGAAATTCCGTCAGAAGGCGCTCCAGATACTCGTCGCAACGGATGTGGCTGCACGTGGGATTGATGTGGAAGACATCACGCACGTTATTCACCTGAACATGCCGGATGAAATGGAATTTTATACCCACCGTAGCGGACGAACAGCACGTGCAGGTAAGAAGGGAATCTCCATCGCGATGGTCAGCAAGCATGACCTCATGAAGGTCCGGCAAATCGAGAAGAGCATGAAATCAACGGTGAAAAGAATGATGGTACCCACCGGTGCGGAAGTTTGCCAGAAGCAATTGTTGGCGTTGATGCATAAAGTGCGGGAGGTGAAAGTAAATGAAGGAGAGATCGCCGAGTTTCTGCCGGCGGTGTATGAAGAACTCAATGATCTCACCAAGCAGGATTTAATAAAACGATTTGCTTCAATCGAGTTCAATCGTTTTTTAGACTATTACAGAAATGCGCCGGATCTTAACGGCGATCAAAAAAGAAGCGACGGCAGGGCTGATGGTCATCGGGACCAATCCGAGCGATCGAGTGGGGGCACGCGCTTTTTCATTAATCTCGGCAAGATGGATGGCCTCGACAAATCAAAGATGCTGGAGTTAATAGATGAATACACCGGTTTGGAGAAAAAGGATGTAGGCCTTATCGATCTAATGGGTGCCTATTCATTTTTTGAAGTCGACAAAAATCTCGCAGATAAAGTCATCAAAGGCTTTGTTGGTGCAGAGCTGCAGGGTCGCCAGGTACGGGTAGAAGTTACAGAAGGTCGGTCGTCAGGTTCATCTTCTGCTGCTGGGAGAAGCTCCGAGGCTCCGCGACCACGCAAGAGAATTTTCTCCAACAAGAAATTTTCAGACAATAAGGGAGATCGATTCCACAGAAAGCGCCGCTAGCAATAAAATGTCGCGTAGAAAGTTGGAAGAATCATGTAACCCCAAGCCTTAAGGCTGGGGTTACATGTGACAAGATAAAAAAGGGCTTTAGCCCAAATGAGGTGGTTTGAATTTATACTTAACCCGAGGCTGTTTCTCAACTTCTGCCTTTTCTCTCCAATGGGAAAATGCCAAAGTTGAGAAGCTCGGTATGTCGCACCACCGTGATGTCCACCATAGTAAGGATGTCTCTTTTTGTAAGTTCCTTGAAGAGCTCATGAAGACTGTTGACTGGCTTCTCATTGAACGAAACAATAATGTCACCTTCCTTTATTTGGGATCGTCCTGCGGGGGAATCCGGCTCAATATTGGTGATGAACAGTCCTTTCAGATTAGGAAGATGATAATGCCGTTGAATTTTCGGATTGATCGGTACCTCCTGCAGCATGAAGCCAAGGTACGCCTTGAAAACTTTGCCATTTTTTAAGAGTTGGCTGGCTACTTCTTTTGCTGTATTAATGTCAACGGAGAAACTAATACCCTGTGCGCCATTGATAATTGCTGTGTTTACACCCACCACATCTCCATCCGTGGTGATCATCGGTCCGCCGGAATTACCGGGATTGAGCGCCGCATCGGATTGGATAACATGATCAACGATTCCGCCGGATTGCGTACGCATCGTGCGACCCAGGGCGCTTACTACCCCCGTTGTTACCGTATGCTGGTAACCTAACGGATTTCCGATCGCGATTACAAACTGACCGATTTGGAGCTCGGCAGTATCTCCAAGCCTGGCCGTTGAATAGCCATCTGCATAGATCTTCAATATAGCCAGATCGGTATCCGGATCTTTGCCAACCAACGTGGCCTCGATTTCATTTTCGTTCAGCAGGGAGACCATGATTTTTTCAGCGCCGTTTACCACATGATGATTGGTGAAGATGAGTCCATCGGAGGAAAAAATAAAACCAGAGCCAGAGCCTGCGTTACGCAATTTACCTTGCAACGTTTTGTACACATCAATCTTCACCACAGCGTTCTTGACCTGATTGACCGCCCCAATGATCATTTGAGAAAATGCATCCATATGTATTGTTTCCGTCAAGGGCTCAAAATCCTTTCCAGAACAGGCTGCATGAAAATTTGACGTGAAATCACAAGACAATAAACATGCGCCGGTTGTTTACCGTATTAATTTTTGTAATTTTTCAGGTCTAATAATTGGCTCCTACATGGCGAAACTGAAGAATATCATTAAGCAGCTTTCTGAGAAAGATTACAGTGCAATCTATGACTCCCTGATTAATGGGAATGCCGAAAAGTCAGCCTATTTGCTAAAAGCCATGCGCGAACGGCATCTTTCGGAGAACAAGGTGATGGTGGAATTGGAGATAAATGCGAATGCGTACTATACCATGCGTTCGCGCCTTAGCCAGAAGATTGAAGAGTACCTGGTGCAGCAAATGGAAAGCCCGAGAACGGATTTACTCCGGAAAGTGGCGAATATCAACGAAGTCTTTTTTACCAAAAAGAAAACCATTGCGATCGCCATGCTTCGCAAACTCGAAAAAGAATTAATTGAAGCGGATTTGGTGGGGGAGCTCCCTACGATTTATAAGCTTTTAAAAAAACTGCATATCAACTCTCCTGACTTTTTCCAGTTTTCACAGCTGTACAACCGTCATGTTGCCTACATGCTGGCAGTTGATAAAGCAGAGGATGTCTTGGCCGATTATTTCAAAAAGTATGGCAATTATTTCCTCACCGGTGATGCGACGGAGAAACTCAGCCTCGAGTTGTTGACCAAAGAGATGCACAATATCGCCAACCTGTATGAATCACACCGGCTGTATGTATACCGGTGTTGCATCTTAGTTTTCCATCGTCTTTTCGTAGACAAGGAAGAAAACCTGCAGCAGGATGAAGAATCCATCGAAGATATTTTTAAGCGCGTCCAGGAGATATTCGAAACGTACAACCTGGATCCCGTGTATTATCACCTCAACCTGCTCTTCGAATTCTTAAAATTGGAATACTACAATCATTACAAAGTTTACAAACAAGCGGAGCGGTACTTTGAAGAAATCAATGATGCGGCTTCCAATTTACTAATCAACTACCCTTATTATACATTTGCCATACAGTTTCTTATTTCAAAATTTGAAAGATCGCTGCGGCTTGGAACTGAGGCCGAACTGTATGCGGAACAAGAGGAGCTCTTTGCTGATTTTGAGCCAGATCCAAACAATGTACCACAGCACGTTATCTATACGGTTTACCAGGCCATGTGCAGCTATTACACGGGGCGGTACGAAGAAACGGCGAAGTTGCTCAACACCCTGATCAATGATGTAAGCCTGAAAAAATATCCACAGGCACAAATGGAAATCAAAGCACTGCTGTGCCTGCAATATTGCCTGCTCAAAGACATTGATCTCTACAATCAATTATCCACAAGTGTTCAGCGAAATATCCGTATGATTGGAAAGGATGCTTGTGAAAACGTGCTGACCTTTCTCAAAATCCTGAAAATAGCCGTCAGCGAAGCGAAGAAGGAAAAGCAAAAGAAAATTTCAGCGTTGATTCCCAAGTTCAAATCAATGTCCGTGAACTATTTCGCACCAACGTACCTCATCCGCATGGATGAGAAATTTGTCGAACGACTGATTGCCCTGGAGATTCAAGGCGGGGCCATCGACGGAGAGGACTAAATATTAAGCCCCACAATACTTTCGTGTGTCAATGGTTTGTTGAGGTAGAGCTTCACATTTAAGTACTTCTTTGATCGGTTAAAATCCTGCGGATTAATCGATGAAGTAAGCATCACAATCTTGCATTTCTTTTTCGTCGACATGGTCAATTTTTCGAATTCATCCAGAAACTGGAATCCATCCATAAGGGGCATGTCAATGTCGAGGAAGATAACGTCGGGCAACACTTTGTCTGCCAGGTCCAGTTTCTCCATGTTGCGGAGGAACTCAATGGCACTCTTCGCACCGGTGTGAACATAAATATGATCCGTCAAGGAGGCCGATTCGATCATTTTCTGGTTGATGAGATTGTCGATCTCGTTGTCATCAATCAGCATGACTGAACGGTATTGTCTTGCTTGCATACGCAGTTTTTGGTATCGTTAAAGTTAGTCGGTTACCTGCTAATTACAAGCATGGAGACCGCTTTTGGCAGAAAAAAGCTTCGAATAGGGACTATACCCTTAAAGATCAAATTTGATCCCCTGCGCAAGTGGCAAGGTGTTGCCAAAGTTAATGGTGTTGGTCTGCCTTCGCATATACACCTTCCATGAATCTGAACCCGATTCCCGTCCTCCTCCTGTTTCTTTTTCGCCTCCGAACGCACCCCCGATCTCCGCCCCCGATGTTCCGATATTTACGTTGGCAATGCCGCAATCACTGCCGGTTTGCGAAAGAAATTTCTCCGTTTCCTGCAGGTGCGTGGTCATGATCGCTGAAGAAAGTCCCTGCTTGACACTATTTTGAATTTTAATGGCTTCGTCCAACGTCTTGAATTTGATGAGGTATAAAATAGGCGCGAATGTTTCCTGCTGCACGATCGCATACTCATTTTTCACTTCTGCAATGGCGGGTTTCACGAAGCAGCCTGATTCATAACCTTTCCCGGAAATGACACCACCTTCCACAAGGAATTTACCTCCTTCTTTCTTGACTTGATTCAATGCCTGCTGATAATTTTTTACTGCCAACGTATCAATGAGCGGACCAACATGGTTTTTGGAGTCCATGGGATTGCCGATTTTTAGTTGGCCATAGGCTTTCTTCAACCGGTCCTTGATGGTATCGTAAATTTTTTCGTGGACGATAAGCCGTCGTGTTGTGGTGCAACGTTGTCCGGCGGTTCCTACTGCGCCGAAAAGCGCCCCGCGAATAGCAATGTCAAGATCGGCGTTCGCTGTAATGATGATGGCATTATTGCCGCCGAGTTCGAGCAAGGGTCTTCCGAGTCGCTCGCTTACTGTTTTTCCCACCAACTTTCCCATGCGAACGGAACCGGTGGCAG
>JANYKP010000316.1 GCA_025358195.1 Cyclobacteriaceae bacterium | reverse complement strand
TCAAGTTTATATCGAAATTTTTGAATGATGTTGTACTCTCCATTCGAAATCACCTTATCTTGATTCCCTAACCTAACTAACCTAAACCTTACCCTATGAAACGAATAGTGATCGTGTGCTTTTTGGCTGCAGTTTTTATTGGCTGTCAGACATCCAAGGATACAGGTGATTCAGGCATTAAGCTAGTCACCAATGGATTCGAAACCTCTGCTCATTACCTTTCGCTGGGCGATGGAAAAGTTTCAACAAAGGAGTTTACCTCCGAGACGAAACTTTATTATATACTGGAGGGCGTGACGGGCTTCATTGTAAAAGATGGCAAGGCCTTCCCGGGTGCATCCATGACAGTTTCTGATAAAGATAAAAACGAAGTCCTGAACATTAAGGATCTGTTTGAAGAATATGTCGATGGTATTGATCCTGCCGCTATTGCAAAAGAGTTGGAACTTATACTCACCCTAGGAGATGCGATGAAGGAAGGATCAGAATATGACTGGCATGTGCGCGTATGGGACAAAAATGGAAAAGCGGAAATGATGGCTGACATTCCTATAAAAATTGTAGCTCCAAAGGACATGATCGGCATTAAGACTACGATGAATGGACTTTCCTGCCCCCGCATCTATATTTTATCAAACGGACCACTCTTGACAAACAAAGTAAAGGAAGGTCAGGAACTCGACTTTGTCTTCTCGGGTATGGAAGGCTACCAGGCACAGGATGACAGTACGGCCATGGTCGGTGCTTCTGTCATTGTAAGGAATAAAGCAGGTGAGAATGTAATGGAGTATACGGACATCTTTAAAGATTATGGCCCGGTTAGCGCAACAGATGCTAAAGTAATCAAAGCAGATCTCACCATCGGCAAGCCTATTCTTCCAGGTCAAACGTATACGTGGATCGTACGAATATTCGATAAGAGCAATAATAAATCCCTGGAGTCTTCTGTGGATATTGACATACAACTGTAAAATCCGAACGAAACGATTTTAACCACATAGGCACATAGTTTTCATCAGAGTAATCCCCTCCTATGTGCCTATGTGGTTTAAAGGACATGACAAGTAGGATGGGTCTATTGTTCAAAACTAAAATCCCAAACCGGCTTGGCCCCTAACAAGTGCTCAACAAAATAATTCCAACGTTTTTTAGTAAAGTATTCACCGTATTTTCCCACATAGCCATGATGCTGACTGGGTAGTATGAGCATATCAAATTCCTTATCGGCTTTTATCAATGCTTCCGCTAGTTTAAACGTAGCAGAAGGATTCACATTTTCATCGAGCGCTCCATGTACCAATAAAAGTTTGCCTTTGAGATTTCCTGCCATCGTTATGTTTGATTGATTGTGGTAAGCGGAATCAACAGGCCAGCCCATATACATTTCCGGCCACCAGTCTTTTTCCATACGATGATCATGATCGCCCGAGCTGGCGACAGCAACTTTGTAGAAATCAGGAAACTGCAGCACGGCATGGCCTGCATCATACCCACCGGCAGAATGACCAAATATTCCGACACGATCGGTATCGATCCATGGAAATCGCTCTCCCAACTGTTTTATTGCCAGAACATGATCAGTCAGGTTCAATCCCATCTTTTTGTAAGAAACATCATGAAATGCCTTGGACCTGCCAGCAGTACCCATCCCATCGACCGTTATCACTATAAACCCAAGTTCGGCCAGTGGCTGATTGTTAACCGACAAGGTTCGTTGGAAATTTCTTGGGAACATCTGTGTATGCGGGCCTGTGTAGCTTTGATCGATCACCGGGTATCTTTTTGATGCATCGAAATTCGTAGGCTTCCATATGGCTCCATAGATCTCAGTTTTGCCATCCCTTGCCTTCACAACAAATGTTTCCGGCGGGCTCCACTTTAAAGCAGTTAAATCCCTGATGTCTGCACGGGATATTTCGAGAACAATTTTGCCGGTCTTTGCATCCCGCAACAAAGACTGTGTAGGTTGCTGTGCAGTCGACTGGTTATCAAAAAAATACTTACCGTCAGG
>JANYKP010000281.1 GCA_025358195.1 Cyclobacteriaceae bacterium | reverse complement strand
AAAGGCTAAAAACAATAGAAGCCTTGGCCACCGCCAGGATCCCGGTGGGTGTCATGAATGCTCCCATCATTCCCGGATTGAATCATCATGAAATACCGAACATAATAAAAGCAGCCGCAGACCACGGGGCACTGACCGCAGGAATGACGGTCGTACGATTGAATGGTTCTATTGGAAAAATATTCGAGGATTGGCTGCGCAAGAATTTTCCTGATCGCTTTGATAAGGTATGGAATCAAATCTGTTCCCTTCACGGTGGCACTGTTAATGACTCGAATTTTGGACGCCGCATGGCCGGGGACGGCAATATTGCGGATGTTATTCACCAGCTATTTCGCTCAGCAAAAAAGAAATACCTGACCGGCAGAGCGCTGCCACCCTATGATCTGACAAAATTCCGCAAAGGGGGAAACCTTAGTCTTTTCTGATCTTTTGTATATTTGTTCCGTGAAAGGAAAGATCGTCATCGCATTGCTTATCGCCTACTTGATCGCCGCTACGGAGTTTCATCAGGTATTGAGACTGCCCTTGCTGGTGAAGCATTACACTGAACATCGTACGCAGGTCAATGACATGACCTTTTGGGAATTCCTCGTCATGCACTATGAAACCGATGTTGCGCATGATGATCAGGACATGAGGTTGCCTTTTAAGGATTGTCATCACTCGCTCACGACCCAATTTACGGCGATCCCTTGTCAAAAAATTACGCTCACTCCAATGACATCCATCCCGGATGAACATCTTCATTTCTTTAATCACAGCCAATTTCATTCTTCTTACCTGGATGAAATTTTCCAACCTCCTAAAATCTAACCTCACCTTCCGGGATCCTTTGCTGCCTTCTCCTGAGGATCATTTACCAATTATTAAATAAGCTCAGTCATTCTGTACTGGAATTTATTCTATGCGGACCGGACCTGGTACTTAGGTACATCCCCGTCTTCGTATGATTCCCTTTCAATTGGCTGATTGCTCAACCAAGAACTATCTATGTTGGACCGAATTATTAATTTTTCAATTCAGAATAAGCTCATTGTGGGCTTGTTCACGTTGGCGCTGATCGGGTGGGGTGGCTACTCGGTCACACAGCTACCCATTGATGCTGTGCCCGACATCACGAACAATCAGGTGCAAGTGCTCACCCTATCACCTTCGCTTGCAGCACCAGAGATTGAAAGGCTCGTAACATTTCTGGTCGAGCAAACAATGGCGACCATCCCCGGCATCACCGAGATGCGATCTTTCTCACGCTTTGGGCTTTCTGTTGTTACGATTGTTTTTACGGACAAGACCGATGTCTATTGGGCGCGTCAACAAGTGAACGAGCGGCTCTCACAAGTAAAGGGTCTTATTCCACCGGGTATCGGTAGCCCTGAAATCGCACCGCTGTCTACCGGTCTCAGTGAGATTTATCAATATATCCTCCGTCCAAAAAAGGGTTTTGAAGAAAAATACAATGCGATGGACCTTCGCACGATCCAGGATTGGATTGTTCGTAGACAGCTACTTGGTACTCCGGGTGTTGCCGACGTCAGCAGTTTTGGCGGACTTGTTAAGCAATATGAGATCGCACTGGACCCCAACAAGCTTCGCAGCATGAATGTGAGCATCAACGAAATCTTTATTGCCCTTGAAAAAAATAATCAAAACACAGGCGGTTCGTACATCGAACGAAAACCATACTCTTATTTTATTCGCAGCGAAGGCATGGTAGAGAACTTGGACGACATCAACCAAATTGTTGTCAAGACTACAACGAAAGGTCTACCCATTCTGATTCGCAATCTCGCAGAAGTAAGATTTGGAAGCGCTCCACGCTATGGTGCCATGACTTACAACGATCAGGGTGAAGTGGTAGGTGCCATTGTCCTGATGCTGAAGGGTTCCAATTCTTCATTCGTGATCGCAAAAGTGAAAGAGCGAATTGACCAGATCAAAAAAACGTTGCCTGAAGGCGTGGAGATTGAGCCCTTTCTTGACCGAACCAAACTTGTCAATAATGCCATTCACACAGTCACTAAAAATCTGGCCGAAGGCGCTTTGATTGTTGTATTCGTTCTTGTTTTACTCCTTGGAAATCTGCGCGCCGGTTTGGTAGTCGCCTCACTCATTCCGCTTGCCATGCTGTTTGCTGTTAGCATGATGAATTTGTTTGGTGTTTCCGGAAACTTAATGAGTCTCGGTGCGATTGATTTTGGATTAATCGTAGATGGTGCGGTGATTATTGTTGAGGCTACGATGCATCACCTTGGATTATCCGGTCTCATCAGAAAACTTTCGCAAAAAGAAATGGATGATGAGGTACAACATGCGGCCAGCAACATGATGCGTTCGGCCGCTTTCGGTCAGATTATCATTCTCATTGTCTATTTACCGATTCTGTCGCTCTCCGGCATCGAGGGAAAAATGTTTGGGCCCATGGCACAGACGGTGGCGTTCGCCATCATTGGCGCGTTGATCCTATCGCTTACTTACGTGCCTATGATTTCTTCCTTGGTTCTCAGCAAGAAGACAGGACACAAAAAAAATATTTCAGATCAAATCATTGCGTTTTTTCACACGGTGTATGTCCCTGTTATTCTCCTTGCACTAAAGAGACGGGCCATCGTTATTTCCATTTCAGCTTTGTTACTGACCTTCAGTGTTTTTATTTTCTTACGAATGGGTGGTGAATTCATACCTCAGTTGGATGAGGGTGATTTTGCGGTAGAGACCCTTTTGATAACGGGGAGTTCCCTGTCACAAACCGTGGAGACCACTCAAAAGAGCTCACGTATCTTACTCGACAATTTTCCAGAAGTGAAAATGGTGATTGGTAAAATTGGAACCTCTGAGATTCCTACCGACCCCATGCCCATTGAAGCCGCGGATCTGATCATCGTATTAAAAGACAAAGACGAGTGGGTCAGCGCAAGTTCCCGCACGGAACTGGCCGATAAGATGGCTGCAAAATTACATCAGGCACTTCCCGGCATTTTATTTGGTTTCCAACAGCCAATTCAAATGCGCTTTAATGAGTTGATGACGGGAGCCAAGCAGGATGTTGTCTTAAAAATTTATGGTGAAGACTTACGTCTGCTGGCAGATTACGCTGATCAGGTTGGAAAAATTGCCCGTGCTGTCTCAGGCGCGGAAGATGTTTACGTAGAACCGATCGGCGGCTTGCCACAAATCGATGTTAAGTTCGACCGTGCCCGGCTCGCGCAATTTGGTTTAAGCATTGACGAAGTAAACCGTGTATTGCGCAGTGGTTTTTCGGGTGAATCGGCGGGCAAGGTGTATGAAATTGAAAAGCGTTTTGAATTAGTGGTGCGGCTCGATCAGCAAAACAGGAAAAGCATAGAAGATATTAAGGGATTATATGTAACTGCTTCTTCTGGAATACAAATCCCCCTGGAGCAATTAGCAAAAATCGAATTGACCGCAGGCCCCAATCAAATCCAACGGGATGACGCTAAACGAAGAATTGCCATTGGCTTCAATGTGCGTGGCCGTGATGTGGAGAGCATTGTGAAAGAGATAGCTGAAAAAATAAATTCGCAATTAAAGTTTGAACCTGGCTACTTTGTAAAGTATGGCGGGGCTTTCAAGAATTTACAAGATGCCAAGCAACGGTTAATAGTTGCAGTGCCCCTTGCGTTGTCATTGATCTTTCTCCTGTTATTCTTCACCTTCCATTCTCTCCGACAAGGCCTTTTAATATATACCGCGATTCCGCTCTCTGCCATCGGTGGAATAATTGCTTTGTGGCTACGGGGAATGCCTTTTAGTATTTCAGCCGGTGTTGGCTTCATCGCTTTATTTGGTGTGGCCGTACTTAACGGAATTGTACTCATCGCAGAATTCAATCGCTTGAAAAAAATAGGAGACCGTAGCCTTAAGGAAGTCGTATTGAAAGGAACAGAAGTGCGCTTGCGACCTGTATTAATGACCGCTCTTGTCGCTTCACTCGGATTCTTGCCCATGGCTCTTTCCAACGGATCCGGAGCAGAGGTACAACGACCGCTCGCTACAGTTGTTATTGGAGGACTGATTACAGCCACACTTTTAACACTGATTGTTCTCCCCGTTCTCTATACCTACTTCGAAAAAGAAACTGATTTAAAGATTGTTAAATCATCACAAAACAGTTGAACCATGCGCACATTTAAAACTCATAGTTTAAAATTTATAATTATTCTGGTCTCCACTTCGGCCTTCGGGCAGCAATTGAGCCGGGAACAAGTGGTGCAAATTGCTTTGCAAAACAATCAGTTGATAAAAGCCGCTGAATTTCAGGTGGAATATTTCAGGCAACTTAAAAAAACAGGCACCGATATTGGAAAACTTACTGCATTGTGGATGCACGGTCAATATAACTCCTTAAATCAGGACAATAATCTCACCCTTACCCAAAGTATCCCATTTCCAACAGCCATTGGCGCCCAGGTACGACTCGGTAAAGAACAAGTTACCGGCGCGCAGAAAAGCTTGCTGGCAACCCAAAATAATCTGGTGTTTGAGGTAAAATCAGCTTACGAACAACTTCTTTATCAGGAAGCCTTGAAAAAACTACTGGCAACTCAAGACAGCCTGTATACAGATTTTGCAAGGGCTTCATCGTTGCGATACAAGACAGGGGAAAGTAATTTGCTGGAGAAAGCCACCGCTGAAACACAATTATTAGAAGTCAAAAACCTCGCCCGGCAAAATGAAGCTGATATTCAAATCTCTCAGACTCGAATTCAGACGCTCTTAAAAAGCGAAAATCCTATCATCGCCGGTGATATCCTCGCGAGACAAATTCCTCCGGCCGAAACTTCTTCTTTTCAAAATAACCCACAACTTGATTACCTGAAACAACAGGTGATCATAAGCAGCCAATTCAAAAGACTTGAGCGGAACAAAATAATGCCCGACATCATCGTTGGCTACTTCAACCAAAGTCTGACGGGTGTGCAAGTAATCAATGGTGTTGACACATACTTTCCAAGAAGCAAGCACTTTCAGGGTTTTCAATTAGGACTTGCCATTCCGCTGTGGTTTGCGCCACCTGTTGCCAGGGCAAGGGCTGCTGCTTTTCAGGAGGAGGCCATTAGAAAAAACGCCGAGTATTTTGAGACCTCATTGAATGGAGCCTATGTACAAGCCCTTCAAGAGTTTGACAAAAATCAGGCGAGCGTGACATATTACGAAAACAGTGCTCTCCAAAATGCTGAACTGATTCTAAGTCAAGCGCGAAAGGCATACCGGAGCGGTGAGATTGGCTATATCGAATATTTGCAGTCGCTCCGAAATGCACTTACCATTAAATCCAATTATTTGTTGGCACTAAATCAATACAATCAATCAATTATCAAACTTGAATTCCTTCTGGGAAAACTTTAATTATTCAATACATGAAACACCTATCCCTATATTCCATTGTTTTTTTAACTGTTTTCTCCTGTTCAAAAAACACAGACA
>JANYKP010000269.1 GCA_025358195.1 Cyclobacteriaceae bacterium | reverse complement strand
ATTGGATAGGTTCCTCCGGATTCGCTGTTTCACCTAAAAGGCCAGCCCCGATCTCCTGGTTTTCGTTTTCAACCCTGCTTAGATAATAGGCCACCTCTTCGTACGGATGAGACGAACGTAATGCCGTTAGTATCGACTTTTCCAGATGAGTAGGGAGCAGTACTTCGAGCCGCACTTCGCTCACGGTCTCACGTTGTCCAGGTTTGCCAATGAACGGCTTTGCGTTGTCGGTTGGTTGATAGATCCCCGTGCCTGGAATCTGGAAGCTGCAATTTTTATAGTTGCCGATTTGACCTGCACCGGCCTCGTGCAACTGGTTCGTCACTGCCTCGAGATGCTCTTTAGGAACAAAGGTGACGAGCTTGGATAGTGTGCCGATGCGCGGTGCGAGGACCTTGGTATTCTTTAACCCAATCTTTTCCGCTATTTTTTTGTTTACACCCTGGTAAACATTATCAAGATTGGTATGCGCCGTGTAAATCGCCACGTCATTTTTAATTGCCTTAATAACGGTGCGTTCAACATAGGTTTGGCCTGTCAGCTTTTTTAGTCCCTTGAATATGATGGGGTGATGGGCTACTATGAGGTTGCATCTCAAAGCAATCGCTTCATCCACAACGGACTCCGTACAGTCCAGGGTTACCAAAACGCCGCGGACCCCGGCATGAGGATCTCCGGTGAGCAGGCCGGTATTGTCATAGGATTCCTGGAGTGCGCGGGGCGCAAGGGATTCCAAATAAGCGGCAACATCCTTTATCTTTGGCTTTTCCATGGGGCAAATTTATTGAATTGAAGCCAAGCGTGTAATGAAAGCAGCAAAACTCCTCTTGTACCCCCTTGCCGCGCTCTACAACCTCGCCACGCATTTTAGAAATTATTTGTATGACATTGGCCACAAAGCTTCCTTTCAGTTCGATGTGACCGTTATCGCAGTGGGTAATTTAAATGTAGGGGGTTCGGGCAAGACACCGATGGTTGAATACCTCATACAATTGTTGAAAAAAAAACGCACGGTTGCCACGCTCAGCCGGGGCTATAAACGTGAGACGAAGGGCTACCGACTGGCCAGCCCTGTAGACTCTGCCAGAACGATTGGCGATGAGCCGCTTCAGCTCTTTAGAAAATTTGGTAATGAAATAAAGGTAGTTGTGAGTGAGGACCGTGTATTTGCAATCCCCAACATCTTGCAAGAGTTTCCTGATACGGATGTTATACTTCTTGATGATGCGCTGCAACATCGGTCGGTAAAACCACGGATATCGATTCTGGTAACGGAATATTCGAAGCCATTTTATAAGGATTTTGTCTTACCCTTCGGTCGCCTGCGAGAAGCACGCAACGGCGCCAGACGGTCGGATATTATTGTGGTCACGAAATGCAACGATCAACTTTCAGCGGAGGAAATGGATGAAATGACCGAGGCCATACAACGATACGCGGGACTTAAACCGGTATTCTTCTCCAGGATTCAATATAGCGATCCTATTGCTTTTGGAGGCCAGCGTAAATTGGAAAAAAACATCTTGCTGGTGAGTGGGATTGCAATGGTTACTTCATTAAAGGCCTTCTGTTTTTCAAATTATATAGTGCTCAGGCATTTTGATTTTCCGGATCATCACCGCTATTCCTCAACGGATCTGGATGCAATTGAGAATTTCTGCAAGAAGCAGTCCCAGCCCTTTTCGATCATTACGACAGAAAAAGACATGGTTAAACTGATTGAGCCGGGTTTGGGGCCGTACCTTGACCGCTTGCCATGGTTTTATATGCCCATCCAGCATATGTTTTTAAAGGATGGACTGAAATTTGATGAACTCATTTTTGGGTCCGCTACTGAGCCTGCAAGGAACTAAATGAGTCCTCTATCTTTACATGTGAGTTTGCCAAGATTTTTATGGTTGGCGTTCCTTTTGGTAAGTTTTTCCGCCGCCGCCCAGCGACAGAAAGTAATTACCGCGCCCCGGACTGGTTCATCCATTGTTGATGATTCTACCAAAAACGTCTACGGCCCGGCCACAACCTTATGGACGACTGAAAAGGATTTGTTTTATAACCGCCCGAATTACCGACCGCTCGATACGACTATTCATAATTATCATCGGTGGACGTATGTGCAGCGATTCAATAATTATTACAAAGATCTGGGCGTTGTTGGAACAGCGTTGAGTTCCATTTTTCCGCTCGTTCCTTCAGCAATCGGAGCCAGCTCAGGTTTCCAGGTGTACGAACCTTACTATACAACGGAGGAGCCTCATTACTTTAATACAAAATCTCCTTTTACACGTATGCATATCATCTGGGGCGGCCAGGGTCGTGCGATGACTCGAGTTGAATTTAGCAGGAATATTAATCCGCGGTGGAACATTGGTTTTAATTACCGACCGATCCTTGTTGAAAAAATGATTCAGCGTGAACAAAAAACCAACCGCGCAGCGGTCAGTCATTATTATGATTTTTACACCACCTATGCATCAAAAAATGAACGGTATTTCATGTTATTTAATTTTAGAAGAATACGACACCGGGTAATAGAAAATGACGGTGTACGGCTGAATGTTGGTGATCCGTATCCAAAATACTTTGACATTAATGCCCGCCCCAACCTGGAAGCAGCCCACAGTGAGGAATACCGTAGAAACATACATTTATTCCATCAATACCAGTTAGCGAAACCGTTTCAGGTCTATCACATCGCCGATTTTACGAAGCAAACAAATTCATTTACGGACGATCTTACAAAGGATACAAGAAGTTACTTTGGATACAATGTGAAGGTGGGTCCTGACTCCACTAAAACAAATGACCAAACTGCGTTTATCACGATGCAACAGGAAGCCGGGATAAAAGGAAATGCGGCAAAGTTGTTTTACAGTGCCTACTATAAATTGAGGACATACAATTACTCCAATCCTTTCCTTGACTCGATCGCTTCTCCCGTCCAGATTTCCGGAACAGAAAATTATTTAGGCGGCCGGCTATCCTTGCAATTGGATTCTCTGACGGAGATTTCCGGCGCAGCGGAATACCTTGTTGGTGGATATTATCGGATTGAGGGACAGATTCAAAGCCCCTGGCTGGAAGGTTATTTCAGGAATTCTATGTCCAAGCCTGGCTTTATGCAAATGTTTTATCTGGGGAGTCATAATTTCTGGAGTCAGTCATTCCAGGGAGTCAATTCAACGCAGGCGCAGGGTTTATTGAAATTCAGAAAAGGGCCGTTGGATTTCCGGGGAGGGGCCACCTTTACGCTGCTTCACAATTACGTCTATTTTAAACAAGACTCCCTTCATGGACCGTCAAATGCACAAACCGTCTTACCGTATCAATCTTCCGGCAACCAATCTATGTTTTCTCCCGAAGTAAGAATGACTATCCAATTCTTCGGTCATCTATATTTTCGTCCCCAGGTTATTTATACCTCTTTTATTTACAATGCCGACAATGCGCTCAGGATCCCGGAGGTATTTGTGAATGGTCAGTTGACCTACGAGAACAATCTTTTCAAAAATCATCTGCAATTGCAAACGGGTGTCGATGTTCATTGGCAATCATCCTATTATGGATTAGGATATGCCCCTACTATTCAACAATTCTATGTGCAGGATAGGATCATTAGCCCATCATTTCCATTAGTGGATGTGTTTTTTACCGGAAAGATGAGACGTGCCAGGTTTTTCTTCAAGTATCACAACATCGTTCAGGCGTTTACACTCTCCGGATATCTTCCAACACCTGGCTATCCCGGGCAGCGTAACCTGATTGATTTTGGATTTGATTTCTTACTTTTTGATTGAATGGAAAAGCATGTTCTGGGTTTGGCACTGGCCACCGACCCCCGGTGGGTGAACATTGCGGAGAAGAATATTCACGAGATTTTGATTGATCATGCTTATTGCGAACAGAAGGCTGCCTCTTCCTGTATCTCGCTAATCATTCAATATCCCGATAAAGCTAAACTTGTTGAAATGTTAATGCCCATCGTGGCCGAAGAGTGGTCGCATTTTGAAAGGGTTCTGGAAAAATTGCGTCAGCGGGGCTGGACACTTGGCTTTCAACGGAAGGATGATTACATCCTTAAAATTAATACCCTTATCAAAAAAGGAGGAAATCGTGAACAACAATTGCTTGAAAAGCTTTTGCTGAATGCGTTGATTGAGGCGCGGAGTTGTGAACGTTTTAGACTGTTATGGAAGGAAATTCAGGACGAAGATCTTTCAAAATTTTATTATGAATTGATGGTGTCGGAAGCGGGCCATTACAAGATATTTCTTTCGCTTGCCAGGGATTATGCCAAGCCTGAGCTCGTGGAGGAGCGGTGGAAAGAACTTCTTCTGCAGGAGTCAGCGCTGATTAGAAATCTGGAACCAAGATTGGATCGATTGCATTGACTTCCCAACAACCCGTTACCGGACGGTCAATACAACACGAATCGTTTTCTTACCCGTGTCGGTGCTAATAACAATCAGGTAGGTACCGCCCGGTTCACCCTCCAGGCTTATAGCATCCTTGTGCTCGCCTTCCATGCGATAGCCAAAGTTTTTTGCAACGACTATTTGACCCAACGAATTCAGGACTTGAGCAGTCACCGTGGAAGGATTTTTCAAATGGTAGTTTAAAGTTAAAACACCTGTCGATGGATTTGGAAAAACGGTGGCGGTTGTTTCTTTGATGATCGCTGGCTCCACAGCCACGGGTAGTTCCTGGATACTTACATAGTCAATGGCGCAACCCCAACCTGCTAACGAGCTATTACTTGCCATCCGCATCCTGATCAGCAGTACATCGCCGGCGGCAAACTTGCTCTTTAGGTCAAGTTGATGCGAGACAAACATGGGAGTTCTCCCTTCCTTGCTATTGGCGAAGGCATCGGCCCACAGTGCATTTGCACCAGCATCGTACGGTGCTATCAGTGGCAGCCAGGTAATTCCATCTTTAGTCGCTTCTACTACAAATGAATCATTGACCGGCTCTATAATTATGATGTCCCTGTAAAACATTTGTGAAAAATTACCCGACACTTTAACCGGATGCAGAAGAACCGTGAGGTAGGTCTTGTTTACTGAATAGTTATGAGTGGTCTGCAGCGACTGTTTCTCTTTTGAATTATTACCCGGCATTATTTGCGAAAAGAACCCGTCGAGAAAAAGATCAGTATTGGTTGTAAAATAATTGGAGTACGAATCAACGGTATTTAATACATTGAGTTGATTGGCGGAATAATTTGCCGAATGATGGGGAGCGCCTCCTTTATAACCAATTATCTTAATTTCCTTTTGTCCGGATGTAACGCCCGTGAGACTAACCAGTAGGGTAGAGGGTGTTGTCAATGTTTTAATCGAACCAGCAAAGACTCCATTAATAATAAGTTGCAGGGAATCGTATGTTTCATCAACCCGAATTTTCAGCATGAGTTCTTTTGTGGGGGCTGTACCGGCATCCATAATTTGTGGAGGAATCGAAGCGAGCTGAGACGTAGTGATTTTTGCTGTCCAGATGCCACGACCGTGAGTAGCAATCACCACCTCATTATCCTGTCCTTTCATATCCCATACAGCTACTTTTGGAAACTCCGGAAGTAAGGCCCAGGATTGGCCATTATCCAGTGATTCAACAATGCCGATTTCAGTGCCTACCCAAATGATATTGGGATTATCGGGTCGAACATAAAGGCAGTAGGTGGCAACATCGGGAAATCCTGAGGTGCTTTCGGTTCCAGTACCAAAGCCAGAAATGTCCTGCCATGTTTGGCCAAGGTTGGTGGTCCGGAGGATTTTTGGCGTATCCGCAAAAGAGAATAAGACGTATGCAGTTGATGGTTCAAATGGGTGGGAGGCTAACTTTGAAATAGTTCCCAGGGTTACGCCAGCGAAATTAGTAGTCTGGGTAAACGTTGATCCACCATTAAGTGAAACATATAGATTTCGGTTGGCGCTCATACCACTTCCGGCCCATACAACGTTTGCGTTGGCCCGCGAGACCTCGACATCAAGGAACGAGGAAGCACCCCATTTGCTGGTGATAGGCGTTAGCGACCAGTTTAAACCAAAGTTACCGGAGACAAATACGCCATTCGTTCCAACCGTAAAAATCCGATCGGGAAAGTCACGCGAGTTGGCGAGTTTGGAAATAAAAGGCATATCCCCCGTTAGCCCCGTTGTTGCTACCGCCCAGGATTGGCCGCCATCGGATGATCGTCTGAAAGCATTTCCTTGGGAACTACCGATCATTAGATTCGGATCAAGATTATGCCAAATAGCCTCAAAGCCATCACCTCCGATTCCCAGCCTGTAGGAAGTCGTCGCCGTTGTATTACTGGAGGATGAAAACCAGGTGCCATTGTCCTGAGTTCCGCCTAAGTAATTGGGGGACTTTGGTTGTTTATCAGCCCCGTAGAATTGCGTAGTGTTAAGAGTGAGCCCCACCATGGTCCAATTGCCCTGGGCAATTCCCGGTGTTTCTGATGTATTCGATAGGAATAACCCACCATCATTGGCAATCAGTATTTTGTAAGTAAGGTTGTTGACGGGTATCATGGTGATAGTATGCTGGTCTGGATGAACGTCTACTCCCGAATTGATAAAACTGTTTTTCTTATCAAATTGTCCATAAGCATCCGTAACGGTGGTGGTCACGGCATTAAGCTTGGGTATCGAACTGACGAGAATCCTGAGTTTAGAGGGGACGATGTCGTCCGGCCACGTTTTTCCGGTGCTCAAGACAGGCCAGAAAAAATACATCCGGCTTACGACTTGGCCTCCGTTTATGGCGATCAATGAAGAGGGTGTAGGTTGATAGCTTAGGTCATGGATGAAAATGTATTCACGTGACGTTAGTAAATCGGGGTCATTTACGGCATCTTGTTTCTTTAAATTAAATTGACCGTCACGTTCCTGGTCACGAAACGAAACCATAAGCTGTCTCACGTCATTTCCACTATTATCAATTTCCCAGACTTCAAACGGGACTGAAGAATAATCCTGAAAGATGTATTGATTGTCGGGTACTCCCGGCCCTCCATTTTGATTGGTGCCGCCGGCAGGAGGTACAGTAAATCGATGCGCCAACTGACTTTTGCCCGGACCGAATCGTACTTCCACACTTTTATTCAGTCCCGCCCCAACGGAGATCTTGCCCTGATATTGGTTAGCATTAAAATTCACCAGATTCATAAAAGACGTATTGTTTTCCTCAACGTTGTATTTCGTTACAGACGTGGAGCCTGTACCGAGTTGCAATCGGAAAATATTAACACCTCCAACGTACACGATATCTGCATTAAAGGGATCGCACGCAATCGCGTTGTCGTACCATCCCTGTCCTCCTAAAAAATCAATGGTTGCATTATTAAAAGAGACATCGACAATCGTCCAGGTGGCACCAGCATCATTGGATACATACAGATCGGATTTTGATCCGGACAAAGTTCCTTCAGCAGATGCGAAAATCCGGTTCGGATCAACGGGAGAAATATCAATTTCAATTCTTCCGGAAGGACTCATTCCGGTGTTAGATAATGCCCAGTTAATTCCGCCATCGGTTGATTTTATGACGCCTTTCGTTTTTTGGGTAGCATACTGTACACTGAAATTGCCGGGAGTAGCATTTAAATCTTCAATGCGTTGCAGTGATGACACGTGAGTCCAATTATTACCTCCGTCAATAGTTCGATAAATTCCTTTATTGGTGGCCACTATAACTATATCCGGGTCAACCGGACTTACAATAGCCCTGTTAATATCATCGAAGGTGCTCGTGGAGGGTAAATAGTTCCAGGTCTGACCCCGATCGGTGGATTTAAACATTCCATTTCCATTAAAGGCGTCTATGTTTCCGAAACCCTCCCCAGTGCCTAAATAAAAAATGTTGTGATTGGATCCGGCCATTACTAAAACAGTGGTCGCCAAATTGGAAAGGTCCGGTGTTATTAACTTCCAATTCGTCCCGCCGTTGGTTGTTTTCCATACTCCGCCACTTGCCGAACCGGCGAACCAGGTGTTCTTGGTCGGATCGTCAGGATCTACGAGAAGACCCCGCGTTCGACCTGGCACGTTTACCGGACCCCGTTCCGTCCATTCGGTTCCACTGGATTGAATCCGGGCACCAAAATTCTTCCTGGCGAACTTTGCCTGATTGAATGTCGCTTTCCGCAACTCATTGATTTTGAATCCAGGTTGATAACCGGGGGTCAATTCATCTTCTCTGGTCCGTATGCCATTATGAAATTTGATAAACTCAGCGGGGCCATCGTACTTGACCTCCCTCAAGAAATCATCAGCTGTTTCTGCCCTTTCAAGTGAAGACTCGAAATGGATTAAAAAAAAGATGGATAAAGCAAAAGCCGCGGTAAGAAAAATAATTTTCTTCAATGTGAATTAATTTTCTATCAGGACAATTTTTTTTATAAAATCAGCCGCACTTTGATCGACCCGAATGGTGCCTGGCCAATCAAGTATTTCAACCGAATTGTTGCTGACCCATTTTGCATGACCTGCCCTGAACTGGCCCCTGTTTGTTATCGTGCGATCGCTTGTCTTAATTAAAATGTAGTTTGTCATAGCTGAATTTTTAGTTCGTTGCAGGCACAAAGCATACGTTTTTGTCCCATTCAATTCGATGACAGGGTTATTTCCAAGTTCTTTCTTCGCGATTTCTTCAATCGTCACTTGTTGTATACTGCTTCTCTTTGCCAAGGTACTACCGCCACAAGAGAAAAATAAGATGGCTGCCAATGCAAGGGTAGATAAAACCAGGTTGATTCTTTGCACAGGGAGAGTGGCTAATCAAAATTTTGGAAAATGATCCGTTACGTCTTTTGTTTTTTCTTTTTGGCGGCCGGGAAAAGGACATTATTCAGGATCAGGCGGAAACCCGGTGAGTTGGGATGTAAATTCAAATCGGTGGGATCTTCATACACGGTATGTTGATAGTCTTCCGGGTCGTGCCCTCCGTAATAGGTCCAAAAACCTTTGCCGAAGATTCCGTGCAGATATTTTGCTTCGTTGATCTCTTTATTTTCGCCCATGATGACCACATCCGATTTGATCAGGTTCTTTTTGAATCCGGTGGTCTGCCCATAAAATCCCTTGATTACTTTGGTATGGTTCTGCGTCAGCATGGTAGGAATAGGATCCCATTTGGCAGAAAACTCAAAGACATTAAAATAATCATTGTCCTGCCTTAATCCCCTTTCGGGCGCGTTGTTGTCAATGTCGGAAAATTCATATTGATAAGGATCACGGATAAGGTGAAAATTGGTAAAGGCCAGGGTATTGTCAAAGTTTAATTTTTCTTGTGCCCGCGGATCGACTGGGTCGCCGTCATAAATCCGGTCGCAGATGTCGGTGCCATCTGCTGCCACTGCGATATCGAATGAATCGGTCGCCGAACACATCGCAAAAAGAAAGCCGCCACTGGCTACAAATTCTTTAATGTGCTTGGCTACGGCAAGTTTTAATTGTGAAACTTTTGGAAAGCCGTGCTTCCTCGCCATGTCCTCTGCTTCTTTTTGCTGCTCGAGGTACCATGGCATATTTCCAAAGCTGCCAAAGAACTTACCGTACTGGCCTGTGAAATCTTCGTGGTGCAGGTGAAGCCAGTCATATTTTGTTAAATCGCCTTTCATCACCTCATCGTCAAAGACCACATCATAGGGGATTTCCGCGTACGTGAGCACCAACGTCACAGCATCATCCCACGGTTGTTTTGACTTGGGTGTATAGACAGCAATCTTTGGATACTTTTCCAGCTTCATGATATCGTAATTCAATGCTGGACTGGCAATTTCAGCGAGAATTTGGTTGGCCTCGGCATCCGAGATAATATCATAGCTGACACCTCGCACGACCAGTTCGTTTTGAATCAAGGGGTGGTATTTGCACATAAAACTTCCACCGCGAAAATTCAGAAGCCAGTCAACTTCCGTATCCTTTTTGAGCACCCAGTACGCTATGCCGTAAGCCTTCAAATGGTCAGCCTGTTTCCCATCCATAGGGATGAAGATGTAATTTGCGAAGGCCGCATGGCCTGCAGTCAAAAAGCAAAACAAAAGGAGAAAACGCATCGTTAAAGGTACCATTATCAAAGAAACAAATTATTACCCAAGATTATCCAGAGGCAAAACGTAAAAGGCGGTATTTTTGTGCTCTTACACCTTCTATTTCTTTAAATTATGCTAGAAAACATACGAGAAGGCCTTCGGTCTATCAAAGCCAATCTGCTTCGTTCCGTCCTCACAGCAGTAATCGTCACCTTTGGAATCACCGCGCTCGTTGGGTCGCTCACAGCCGTGGATGGGATTAGCTATACGCTTAATGAAAGCCTGTCCTCGCTGGGAGCCAATACCTTCGATATTTACTCAAAGCGAAACAGAGGATCCAGCCAGCAGGGAATCAAAGAAAAGGTATTCAAGTCCCTTCAGTTGAATGAGGTGCAGCGATTTATCGATCTCTACAAATTTCCAGCGAGCATATGCCTATCGGCTGATCTTACAGGAATTGCGGAAGTAAAGCATCAATCTAAAAAGACAAATCCCAATATTGCTGTAAACGGTATCAATGAGGATTATATGTCCGTCAAGAGTTTGAATTTTGAAAAGGGAAGAAATTTTTCTCCACTCGAGATTCAGTATGGCTCTAAAGGTGTGGTTCTTGGGAAGAAGGTTTATGATGCAGTGTTTGATTCAAATGAAGACCCCATTGGGTCCGAAGTTTCATTCAAGGGCACTCAGTTCAGGGTCATTGGCGTATTGAAAGAAAAAGGTCAGCTGGCCGAGGATAATTATGACAACACCGTTTTTATTCCGGTGATCGTCGCTAATCAAATGGCTTCTGGCCGCGGACTTGATTATAATCTCTCGGTCGCTATTCAGGATGCCTCAAAGCTGGAGATGGC
>JANYKP010000258.1 GCA_025358195.1 Cyclobacteriaceae bacterium | reverse complement strand
CGCGCAATTCTGGCGGACCCGCGCATTTTGATTCTTGACGAAGCAACATCCAATCTTGATACTGAGAGCGAAGCCTTCATCCAGGAAAGTCTGCGCAGTCTTATGAAGGGCAGGACTACGTTTGTCATTGCCCACCGCTTGAGCACGATTCGTCAGGCAGACCAGATTTTGGTGGTTGAAAATGGTAACATCGTTGAGCGCGGCAGACACGAGGAGTTGATTGCTAAAAAGGGAAGGTACTTTGAGTTGTACACCTATCAGGCACGGATATGATGAAGACGTTTGGTTTGTAAAAGTCCCATAACCTTTCGGCCATTCAAAATAACCTTTAATGAAGTTTCGTTCATTGATCCATATTGAATAATCTCCTTTGATATTCCAGCAAAAGGTCAGCCAGGGATTGCATGGGTCACATGATGCAAGGGTTTGGCTAGTCAGGTGGATTTTTTGAGGGGAAAACTTTATCTTCCCTTCATGCAGTGGATTCCCTTTGCAATGGTGCGTATTGCGGCAATTTTTATAGCCGGAATCCTTTTGAGTATCTACTATCCTGCAGTAATTAGTCAAGAACTGGCAACTGTTTTCCTTATCATTTTTACAGTAATTTATTTTTTGGTCCGGTTCTTTCTGAACCGATCACCTTCCATCAAAGTTGCAACGGGTAGTATTGGCCTTGGCGCGATTTTTTTTGCGGGGTATTTGAACGTAATCCTAAAAATGGAGTCACACCAAACTGGGCATGTTCTGCAATGCAAGGAAAGGATAGTTGCCTACGAGATTAAGCTCATTTCACCTGCTGAAGAGAAGGAAAAGTCATGGAAACGAATCGGGTCGATTCGCGCCATTCGTACCGAAAAGGGATGGCGTTCGGCATCCGGAAAGCTGAATCTTTATTGGCCCAAAACAGAGAATGTTTCCTTACTTGATTATGGAGATGTCCTCCTGATCAACGCTGCGCCTCGTGAAATTGATTCACCGTATAACCCCTACGAGTTTGACTTCAAACGCTTTTTAGGTTTTAAAAATATTTATCACCAACAGTTTGTGAAGCAAGGGGAGTGGACCATGTTAAAAAAATCGGATGAACATGGCGCTCTCTTCTATGCCCATCGCGCCCGAAATTGGTCGGTTGCTTCAATAAAGAATTTTATTTCGTCCCCTCGCGAGCAAGGGATCGTGATTGCATTGGTTCTTGGTGTTACGGACGGGCTTGACAATGAATTGCTAAATGCGTACTCGGCCAGTGGCGCTATGCATGTGCTCGCAGTTTCTGGCCTTCACGTTAGCATCATCTATGGAATTCTGCTGTTTTTTTTCCGTCCGTTGGGCAAAAGTGCCGAAGGTCAGTGGATCGTTGCCGTGGTGAGTTTGGTGCTGTTATGGGCCTATGCGTTCATCACCGGATTGTCGCCTTCCGTATTGCGCGCTGTCACTATGTTTTCGTTTGTGGCGATTGCAAAGCCGGTTGGTAGAAATACAAATATTTATAATACCCTCGCCGCCTCTGCCTTTTGTCTTCTGATCTATGACCCTTATCTCATCATGTCGGTCGGATTCCAACTTTCGTACCTGGCGGTGCTGGGAATTGTTTATTTGCAGCGGCCCCTTTACAACCTCTGGGAAGTAAGGTCGGCGATCATGAACTGGGTGTGGCAAATTACATGCGTGTCCATCGCAGCCCAGATCGCTACCTTTGGACTTGGTCTTTTATACTTTCATCAGTTTCCAGTCTATTTTTTGCTTTCGAATTTATTCGTGATTCCCGGTTCTTTTGTGGTGCTGGTGGGGGGTATCCTGCTTTTAATCGTTGGCCCATTTGTCACCTTCGCATCGTGGCTTGCCGTTGCATTGGAATGGTTTGTAAAAATCATGAATGAAGGCGTTTTCATGGTAGAGCAATTGCCCTTTAGTTTGATCAACGGAATTTATATTTCCGCGTTTCAATGTTTCCTTTTGTTCCTGTTTATCCTGGGTGGGTTGTTACTCATTCAGTGTCGTAAATTTCAACCGGTTTACTTAATGACCACAAGCGTTGTTCTCTTCGTTATCTTATCCTGGCATCACACCTACACCGAAATCGATAAATTAAACTGGACGGTTTACCGGGTACAAGGTCATCCCGTGATGGAATGGACTAAAAATGGTAGTTCTTTTTTCCTGGCCGATGCTGCTTTTCTGGATGACAATAACAAAATCCGTTTCCATATCCAACCGAGCAGGTTGGTGTATGGCGTACGGAAAGTTCAATCCGTTTGCTCATTGCCAAAAAGTTCCAAGGGGCTTCAATTTTACTGCATGAATAAGAAAACGTTTCTCTGGATAAAAACGAAGGAATTTCAATTGCCGGAAAGAGTCGCCGTAGACTACGTAATCGTAAGTAATAACGCAATCAAATCATTTCGCCAGATTAGTGATCATATTAATTTTAACCAGGTGGTTTTTGACAGCAGTAATTCATACCGTTATTGTGAACGCCTGGAGAGCGAGGCGAAAGCAATGAATAAGACAACCTATTCCGTTTTGAAAAAGGGGGCTTTTATTTTGAATTTATGATGGTTGCAACAGATTGCACGGATTCCCACAGATTGGCGTGAAACTTTAAACTTTAAACTTTGAACTTTGAACTTTAAACTTTAAACTTTTAAGGTATCTTTAATAATCACCAGGTAAATATGGCATTAATTGAATATTTGGTAAAGGATCGAATCGGATACATCACGCTTAACCGGCCCGAGAAACGAAATTCGTTGAGCCCGGAAATGATCACGGAATTGAAGAAGGGATTCCAAAAGGCGGAACAAGACGATTCGGCTAAAGTTATAGTTCTTCAGGCAAACGGTGCTGCTTTTTGTGCGGGAGCCGATCTTGAATATCTTCATCAACTTCAGAAATTTTCGTTCGATGACAATCTTAGAGACTCGAAACACCTTAAAGAATTATTCTTGCAGATTTACAGGTTAAAAAAAGTAGTAATTGCGCAGGTGCAAGGCCCTGCCCTGGCAGGGGGTTGCGGCCTTGTAACAGTTTGTGATTTTGTGTTTGCGGTGCCGGAAGCAAAGTTTGGCTATACGGAGGTAAAGATTGGATTTGTACCTGCCATCGTCATGGTGTTTTTATTGCGAAAAATCGGAGAGGCACGGTCAAAGGAACTTTTACTCACTGGAAATCTCATCAGTGCAGACGAGGCGAAACATATAGGAATTGTGAATAAGGTAGTGGAACGGATCGCATTGGAAAATGCGGTGAGCGAGTTTGCCGGGCGATTAGTTACAACGACTTCTTCTCAATCATTGGCCTTCACCAAAACCATGATTTCGGAGGTGCAACATATGAAACTCGAAGAAGCACTGGAATTTGCAGCCGAACAGAATGCACAAGCCCGGGCTACTGCCGATTGCAAAAAGGGAATTGAAGCTTTTCTCAATAAGCAGGAATTGAAGTGGTGATGACCGATACGCCTGAAAGTAATTTCATTTACTAAATTGGTCACTCCCGAATCAATTCTTAAAAAGTACTGGGGCTTCGATCAATTCAGATCGCTTCAGGGAGAGATAATTCAAGCCGTACTTGAGAAAAAGGATGTGGTGGCGCTGTTGCCGACGGGCGGGGGTAAGTCCATTTGCTTTCAAGTGCCTGGACTTGTGTTGGACGGAATCACACTGGTGATAAGCCCACTGATCGCGCTTATGCAAGATCAGGTCCAACAGCTTCGAAAAAAAGGCGTCCAGGCATTAGCGGTGCATTCGGGCATGAGCCGGAGTGAGATTGATATTGCTCTGGATAACTGTGTCTATGGAAAATACAAATTTCTTTACCTGTCACCTGAGCGCCTGAAGACGGACATCTTTATTGAGCGGTTTCGTAAAATGAACGTCTCCCTTGTCGCCATCGATGAAGCGCATTGCATTTCACAATGGGGTTATGATTTCCGGCCTCCTTATCTCGAAATAGCAGCGCTTCGGGAGCTGAAACCAACGATTCATTTCATGGCGCTCACCGCTACCGCCACACAGCAAGTGAGCGATGATATTATAAGTAAGCTGGGGCTTCGATCCCCTGCCGTTTTTAGAAAAAGTTTTGCGCGCGAGAATATTTATTTTGTCGTAAGGAAAACGGAAAACAAAGAGAGGAAGCTACTCGAAATTCTTCGAAATGTTCCGGGGTCCGCCATCGTATATGTACGATCGAGAAAGGCCACGGTTGAACTTAGCCGGTGGCTCGACCGCGAGAAAATTTCTGCTACGTTTTATCACGCCGGACTTACGCATATGGACCGCCTGAAGCGACAGGAAGAATGGATCGGAAATTCGATGCGCGTGATGGTGGCCACAAACGCATTTGGCATGGGTATCGATAAGCCCGATGTTCGTGCCGTCATCCACATGGATTTGCCTGAAAACCTGGAATCCTATTACCAGGAGGCGGGTCGCGCCGGACGTGATGGGAAGCGATCGTATGCCGCGCTTGTCTTCCACGAGGTGGATGTAAGCAGTCTCAGGACCAAGGTTCAGCAAGCGCACCCTTCGATCGAGTATCTCAAGAAAATTTATCAGGCGCTCGCAAACTATTATCAACTGGCCATGGGAAGCAGCGAGGGCGAGAGTTACGATTTTGACCTGGAAGACTTATGCCACCGGTTTAATCTACGCACGTCCTCCGTATTCTCTGCATTGAAAAAACTCGAAGAAGAGGGATTGATACAACTGAGTGAAAGTTTTTATCGCCCTTCCAGGGTTCATATTCTTACCGATAAGGCGCACATGTATGAATTTCAGGTGGCCAATGTGAAATACGATCCGGTTATTAAGGTACTCCTTCGCTTATACGGCGCCGAATTATTTTCTGATTTTGTTTCAGTAGCCGAGGCAACAATCGCCAGGAGTCTGAAAGTCTCCGATGCCGAAGTAAAAGAATTACTTGATCAATTGTCAAATCTTCACGTGCTGGCATATGAGAAGGCTTCTGACAAACCACAGCTCACATTTCTGCTTCCCCGTCAGGACGCCGACAACCTTCCGTTGAATTATGATCGCCTTGCCGGTAGAAGAGCGCTGGCGTTTAAGAAAATGGACGCCATGATTGACTTTGCTGAACAAACACACCGCTGCCGCATGCAAGTGGTGCTGGCGTATTTTGATGAGCATATGGATGAAACCTGTGGAAAATGCGATGTCTGTATTGATAAGAAAAAGAAAGACAACAAGTCTACTTTTTTGGATTACGAAAAAAGAGTCACCCAACTGCTTTCACAAAGACCAATGACGGTGGATGAGCTTGAAAGTGCGGTTGGCCCACGTGATCATCATTTATTTATTGAGGTTGTGCGTGAGCTCGTGGATCGGGGAACTATTCACTACGATGAATATTGGGTCCTCCGAAAATAATTACAGATTACAGATTTGATAATCCAGAACCTATAATCTCTAATCTGGAATTTTTAAATTTGTACTGGTTCAATGCGCCCCCTTCAGGTAGGCCCAGCCTTCTTCCTGTTTACTAACCAACTCAATCATAGCAGATGGCACCACAACGGAAGCCCCCAGCATGTCTTCTTTTTTAATATTTCGTTTACGCATGGTATTGTTGCAAGCAGCAAAGACCACCCCCTGTTCAGATAACTCGGCAACCCCTTTTGCAACTTTTGACTTGGCAGTTATTAGAAGGTCTAGTCCTGAGCTGTGGCACACGACTTCTATTTTTGCCTTGGGCCATGCGGTCAGAATATTTCTTACTTGTCCTACAATGGCAAACTGTTCAAGCGAATCGCCCATCGTAAATTGCATTACGATCTTGTGAACTTTGTCGTCAATTACTCCGGGGTTTTGTTGAGCGTTTGAAAGAAGGGTGGTCAGAATTAGCGTACAGGTGAATAGATATTTCATGTCATCGATTTTGGAATGGTGGGTCATTGAATTTTTGTGGAGAAATTGCTGTGGCGCCAGTACTTGGTCACTTTACCGGAGTTATCCTTCTCAAAAATAAATTCCTCTCCTAATGTTTCGTCATCCCTTACCCTGCGGAATGTGTTACCCTCTATTTTTTTAAGAAACGTAATACCCTCTAAAGGCCGGTCTGTCGGGAATCCCACAACCGCCAGCTTTCCTTGCCAGGGCAATACATACACTTCAGAGCCCCATGGTTGGGCGTTATATCGGCCTGCATAACTCTCAAGTGTGACACTATCAGCTTTGCTTACCTTTTCTTTTTCTTTTGTTTTTGCCTTCAGAAGAATATTGCGTATTCCAGTTGCATACTTTTCTGGACTAGCACTGGCATTGATCATCACAACAAACCCGAGTTTTTCTAGCGGATCAAGTAGTAATGTTGTGCGATAGCCCGGGCAGGACCCGCCATGGCCGAGGAGTGTTTTCCCATCTTGCTGATAAACCATGAAACCAAGTCCCCAATGTGTCTTCCAATCTGGGTCCACCCACTGCACCCGATGCATTTCTTTTAAGGTGGACGATTTAAGAATTTCTTTGCCCCCATTTTGCAACAATCGAAATTGCCATGAAGCGAAATGAGCCAGGTCCTCCACCGTAGATGAATATCCGGCTGCTGCACGAATGCCGCGTGCATCAAATAATGGAACAGGATCCCGTGTACCATCACGTTTCAAGGCGCCGTAACCGGTGGCGAATTTATTCCCCCATTGTGCAGCAGGAAGAAAAGGATGAGTGTTGGCCAATCTCAGCGGTTTCAAAATGTTATTTTCGACGTAGGTATCGTAAGGGGTACCCGACACTTTTTCGACAACTTCCCCCAGCAACGACATACCGAGATTGCTGTATTGCAAATAAGTGGATGCAGGATACAAGGTTTTCTGCTTGCCTAATTTATCAGCGATTTGTTGTTGTGTGGGAAACGGAAACTCAGGCCCTGTCCAATAGGGGTAATCAGATTCGCGCGGAAGTCCTGACGAGTGAGTGAGCAAGGAACGTACCGTAATAGGTCCACTGCCGCGGAACTGTTGTTGAAGATTAAAGCTTGGCAATATCATCGAAATGGAATCATCAAGCCGCAATTTACCAGCGTCGACCAATTGCATAATGGCCACCGATGTGAAGAGTTTTGAAATCGAGCAAATGCTGTAAACGGTATTCGGCTCGCTGGTCGTATTTTTTTTGAGGTCGGCAAAGCCATAGGCCTTGGTCCAAATCAGTTGCTGATCTTTAATAATTCCGACGGAGATCCCGGGTAGATGATCATAATCACGCTGGGCCTCCAGCCAGGCATCAACTAATCGAAGTGCTTCCGACAAATCGACAGGATTTTTTTGCTGAGAATGACCGACCTTCGTCAGTAAGCATAGGATAAAAAATAAAATGAATTTTTTCATAATGTGAAGTAGAGGATCAATGTACAGTTTTTATTTTTTCTCTTTCTCAAGAATTTCTTTAAACGGCCCGTACTTGTGCTGCTTTTCACTAAAACTATCTGCATAGGGCCCAAAGGGATGATCGACTGGTTTCAATTCAACCCGGGGCCAATCCTGTCTGAAATTTTTCAAAGGTCGCGGTAAACTTTCTACATAGGCTGCGATGTCCCAGGCTTCTTCTTCTGAAAGTATCGGCTTTTCAAACGTTGCCCCATTGGGCATGTTGGCGCGGATATACCTGGCGAAATTTGAAATCCGATACAAGCCAGCGCCTGTGGTAAAACTATTTTCGCCCCACAATGGCGGATATATGTAATAACTGTTAGCAGAAAGCTTTTGACCTTCGCCCGAATAACCATGGCAGATCTGGCATTTTTGTAAATAAAGTTTTCTTCCAATCGCAGGATTGGCTGCACGCGTTAACCATTTCATTTCTACAAAACCGGAGCCGGGCGCCTTTTCTCCCTTCGGAACATCTTTGCCAACCCATTGAATATAACTGACAAACGCCCTCATTTCTTTAGAAAGTGAATCGAGCGGCTGGCCATTCAGGCTGCGCTCCAGACAATCGTTTACCCGCTTCTCAATGCCTTCAATTGTTCCAGACCGTGGCCGAAATTTGGGATACGTCGAGGCTACCGATCCATAATTGTTGCCAAATGGCTTGGTCCCCGCATCCAGGTGGCAGTTCTGACAATTCATTCCATTGCTGATATTCATCACTTTTCCCTGAGGCCCGAGATAATATGAGGTGCGTGCTACCAGATCCCGGCCATACCTGATGCGTTCGCCTTCCTTATTTTTTGGGATGGCTGCCGTGTCTGGTGCCTTCCAGAGTTTGATCATCGGAATTTTAGCGACGGTTTCGGTGGGTACTTCCTGGTGCAGAAACAAGGTAGGATTGTAATACAACAGGAGCGTAACGGATGCCAAGAGAATCACCAGGCAAAAAACCAGCGTGAGAACCTTGGACAACCGGACGAGTTCATTCATAATTCATAGGATAACTTGCGCATGAAGAAAACCGGGCACAGATCATAAAATGTTACTTACTCCAACGCTTTCACGCCGGGCAGAACTTTTCCTTCAAAATATTCCAACAGTGCGCCGCCGCCAGTGGAGACATAACTTACTTTTTCGCTGAATCCAAATTGTGCGACGGCTGCAGCCGAATCGCCGCCACCAATCAATGAGAAAGCACCCTTATCCGTAGCACGCACGACTGCTTCCGCTATTGCCTTTGTACCTGCTTCAAATTTTTTCATTTCAAACACACCCATCGGACCGTTCCATAAAATTGTCTTCGATTCTTCTTGCCGCTGACTCCCGAGACCGAGAACATCCTCGATCGTGGTTTCTTCGAACGCCTGATGCCGAAGGCCTATTTGATCAACGTGGCCCGGGGTCGGCATCTCGTCGACG
>JANYKP010000247.1 GCA_025358195.1 Cyclobacteriaceae bacterium | reverse complement strand
TGCTCTTCTGTTTTTGAGAGATCCGCAAGTCCAATCTTGTCATTTCAGTTGCCATAAATCCCGAGTTTTATAATACAAATAACGGAAAAATGCTGTACAAGCCAAAAAGCGCTGAAAATGAAGCCAATCCTTCCCAGATTTTCGGGGCTTTGATTTTGCTTGACTGATACTCAGCAGAGGAGGAGGGATTCGAACCCCCGGACCCCGTGAAGGGTCTCCGGTTTTCAAGACCGGTGCAATAAACCGCTCTACCACTCCTCTGTTACATGACTTTGAAAGTAACCGCTTCCGCAACTTCCTGAGTCAAATTTCCTTTTTGGGATTGCAAAAATAATGTTTTGGGACGAACTGCAAAAACTCCCCCTAATCCCCCTCGTTCCAGTGCCATTAGCAGCCATTAGCTATTGGCTGTTCGCAGCTTAGCCTAAAGGTCAAAAGCCAACGGGCCAAAACCCTACTCGTCACTAAAATCCGAAAACGTACTCTTAATCTCCTTCACTAATGGAACACCCTGTGGCTGCGCCGACAGTTCAAGTGTAGTCAATTGATCGCTGTTTAATAACCGTATCAGCTCGTCGCGATCCGTTTCAAAATCGGGCCCTCTGCGACCTGATTTGAGCGAGTATTTCCGGGCAAAATAATTTCCTTTCAACTGCAATTGTGTGCGTAGGTCGCGGTTGGCTTTGATCTTGTTCTGCAAATCAGCGGCAGATCGCCCGATGACCTGACCCGACTCAAGTGAATTTAGAATCAGCACAGAGGTTCCACCAACAACTGAAACCGATTTCGAGGGATCGGGCGCCAGAAAAAGTGGAGAGATGCCGGTGATGCCACCCAGTGTAGCTGTCAGAATGGTTCTGTTTCGTTTTCCTTTCTTCGCCCGTCGGTAAACTCCATCTAGCTTTTCGTTGTTCGCATCCAGCAGGTCAATGAGATTCTTTGAGGCAGCAAGCGTATTGAAATATTTCTGATAAAGGAGTTTGTCTTTTTCCGCTACATTTTCGGTATCGGTGATGGTCACGCGTACTTTGCGTTGCACGCGATTACTACTTTTGTCAAAGGCAAAAAAAGTGAGCAGAACTTCCTTCTTCTTTTCAGCCTCCTCGACAAAGTAATATCCGGGCGACCAGGCGAACTCGCGCTGGACTTTAGAGTTTTCTTTTAAAGCGCTTTTAGGAACGCGCGAATCGGAACTGATAAAATCAACCTGATCGATGTTATCATCACCATTGGGGTCGGAAACATAGACTTTAAAATAGATGACTTCATTTTCTTTTATGTTCCAAAGGCTGTCGCTAGGCACCAGTAATAGATCCGGAGGTAAATCAAGTTGCGTTTGTGCAACCCGAATTTTGCCGATCGTCTCTGCTTTATCAGGTTGATCTTGTACGATAAATTCAATACTGAGAGGATTACTTCTTAAACTGTTAAATTGATTGCGCGAAGGTGTCCATGTCAACTGACCGAGGGAAGTCAGCGCGGCACCTTCGGGCATCTGTGATTCGCGCGGTTTAAAAATCAGCGGATCTCCATCCGGGTCGCGGACATAGTCGGCGGGAATTTGATATTTGGAGGGTGTGTTTTGTTTTACATAGAACGTAGGAAGTTCCTCCACAACCGGTGGACGATTGATATGATTAACAAGGAAGTTCACCGGCTGGCGCACGTGCTTGCCATCTTTCCATTCGGCCTGAAAGATCACGCTTACTTCTTTTTGTTTTTCCAGACGAGGCACCAGGTCAAACGATGGGGTCCAGATGAAATGGCCAACCGAATCAAGTTGCATTCCGAATCCATTGCCTCCATCCAAAGCATACCGGACAGGAGGAATATTTCCACTAACAGTCAACGTAAAGGATAGAGGTTTTCCTTCATCCAAATGTGTCCATTCGGGTTGGTCGGGGAATACCAGTTGTTGAGCAAACGTCTCACCGTTAAGAATGACCAACAGGAGCAATAGTACAAGCCGCATAGAGGAAAGGTTGGGTAAAATTAATCGACGATTCCATTTTTTTTGGATAAATGCATTCTTTCTGCAACATTTCCGTCCTTTAGATATGGCAACAAGTAAAAAGCAACCAGTCGGACACAATTTTTTTGAAGATGTCTATGCCGTGGTGAAGCTCATCCCAAAAGGAAGAGTAACAAGCTATGGAGCCATCGCCCGCTACCTTGGAACGGCCATGAGCGCCCGTATGGTGGGATGGGCCATGAATGCCGCCCACACGATCAAGAAGGTACCAGCCCATCGTGTCGTGAACAGTCAGGGACTTCTGACTGGCAAGCATCATTTTGAAACACCGAATGCCATGCAGGAGCGGTTGGAAAAAGAAGGCGTTAAAGTCCTAAAAGACAAAGTTTTGGAATTTGAAAAACGCTTCTGGGATCCCGCCAAAGAGCTTGAATGAAAATCCTGTAGATAATAGTTGTCAATTATTCGAAACAGCCTTTTCTGTTTTTGTGGAGATTATCCATAACCCGAGAAACGTAATAGCCCCGTTTACAATCAAAATTTCACTTCCGATTTTATAGCCGGACAACCATTCACCGGAATGAGAACTGATCCAGAAAGAAATTAATGGAGCAATTACACACACCAATGGCACCAACTTGTCTTTCACACGGCGTGTGGTGAATAGCCCAAACGTAAACAGGCCCAGCAACGGGCCATAGGTATAGCCAGCTACCAGGAGCACCGTATCAATCAATGAGCGTTGATTGAGTTCCTTGGATATTAGAATGATAATCAGGAATGCAATCGAAAAACCAAAATGCACGATGTTTTTTTGCTTACGTTTTACGGGCTCCGGCTTGTTTTTGAAATTCAGAAAGTCGATGCAGAACGACGTGGTAAGAGACGCCAACGCCGAGTCCGCACTGGCATAGGAAGAGGCAATAATTCCAAGCAAAAAGAAAATTCCTGCAAACAAACCAAATTCTTGAAGGGCCAGTCGGGGATACAATTCGTCGCTGTAAGCTGGAAGTGCTAAGCCTTTTGTTTCACTATAGATATACAGGAGGGCACCGAGTGTAAGGAATAGAAGATTCACAATGACAATGGAAACCGTCAGCCAAAGCATATTTTTCTGGGCTTCATGCAAATTCTTGCACGTGAGATTTTTTTGCATAAGATCCTGATCCAGGCCCGTCATGGCAATCGCAATGAAAGCACCACCAAAGAATTGTTTTGGGAAAAACAATGTGCTATTTACATCATCCAGAAAAAAAATCTTTGAATAGTCGCTTTCATAGACGGTACGTATCATTCCACCCAAGGAGAGCCCCAGTCGTTGAGATATCAGGTACACACTGATGACTACGGCCGAGACGAGAAAAATAGTTTGAAATGCATCCGTCCATACAATGGTCTTGATGCCACCCTTGAAGGTGTAAATCCAGATTAAAAAAATGGTGATGGCAACGGTCACATAAAATGGAACGTTCCACGCATCAAAAAGAAAGAGTTGAAGAACAGTTGCCGACAGGCAGAGGCGCAGGGAAGAGCCCACCGTGCGTGAGAGAAGAAAAAAGAAGGCGCCTGTTTTGTAGGACCATTTATCAAAACGCTGCTCCAGGTAGGTATAAATGGAAACCAGGTTTAGACGATAGTACAGCGGCATCAGGATGGTCATGATCACCGTGTAACCAATAATGTAGCCGAGCACTACTTGAAAATAAGAAAAGCCTACCTTGCCTACATTGCCCGGAACGGATACGAAGGTGATGCCGGAAAGTGACGATCCGATCATGCCAAAGGCTACCAGATACCAGGGCGATTGGCGATTAGCAGTAAAAAACGTGTCTGTCGTGGCTCCCTTGGAGGTAATGATTGAAATGGTGATCAGCGCGGCGAAATAAATGATGATGATGGAAAGGACTAAGTAGGGACTCATACGGATTTTGAAAGAGACAAACTTGTCATTTTTTTTTAATTTTGGAACCAGTATTGCAAACTTATTGTAAGTCAATCAGAAATGGGAAAAGTGGTGAAACCCCTATATCGCGAGGAGAAGGCCGTCGAGGTGCTGGAAGAGGAGATTGACGTTAACGACCTGGTGGTGTTTAACGACGATGTGAATACTTTCCAGCACGTCATTAACACATTGATCAGGGTGTGCAGGCATACCCCGGAACAGGCTGAGCAGTGCACGATGTTGATTCACTTTAAAGGCAAATGTGCCGTGAAGTCCGGTTTATTTGAAGAACTCAAGCCCATGAAAGATGGCATCTGCGAAGCGGGCATTGATGCGAAGATTTTGTAAAGTTCTTTATTCGTAATTCGTTAATTGTCAATTGTAATTTCTTGGAGTATCCCTCAAAACTTATTGAAGACGCCGTCAACGAAGTCGCGCAATTGCCAGGAATTGGCAAGAAGACGGCGTTGCGCTTGGTGTTGCATCTGGTGAAAGAACATCAAAACAAAACCCAGACACTGACAGATGCCTTACGTTCACTCCGCGCGAACATTAAATTTTGTAAGAC
>JANYKP010000228.1 GCA_025358195.1 Cyclobacteriaceae bacterium | reverse complement strand
AAAATAAATTCCTTTTTCTTATATACCCGGCTCATTCTGTTTTCAGAAATTTTATGAAAGCCTGGGATTTGCTTGGTCTTTTTAAAAAAATCGTTGATATCGGCTACATTGTTGCGAAAAGTAGTTTTGATCAACTCGTTTTTCTTTAGCCTCAACTCAATTGCATTGAGCAACTCCAGGCCATCAAATGGCTTTGTTATATAGTCATCCGCACCCAAGTTCATACCGGCGCGAAAATCACGTTGGTCAGTTTTGGCCGTCAAAAAAATGAAGGGAATATTTGCGGTTGACGGGTCTTTGCTAAGAATATGCAACACCCCGTACCCATCCAGATCTGGCATCATGACATCGCACACGATCAGATCAGGCGGGCTTTGCTGAACTATTTCTACCCCCTGTTTTCCACTATTTGCAGTAAGTACCTGATAGTTAGCAAGTTTAAGGATTGAGGCGATGTTTTCACACATCTCCACATTGTCTTCAATAACGAGGATTTTGTAGTTCATACACTTTAATCATTGGTTTTAGGTGGATATATCTTTAATCGTTCCCCCCGGCAGTATTACTATAAAATCCGTGCCGCCGTTAAGCTTGCTATCAAAGGCTATGGTTCCCTTCATCAGGTGTACATATTTTTGCACAATGTGCAGCCCGAGCCCAGTTCCCTCAAAATTGGTGGCATTTCGGGCCCTGTAAAACCGCTCAAAAATGTGTTTATGCTCTTCGGGGGGAATGCCAATACCTGAATCGCTTACTGTAAGCTTAAGGGAATTGTCAAAAATTTCTGATTTTACCTTGATTTTGCGGCTTTCCTTGGAATATTTAAGGGCGTTGGAGATAAGGTTGGTTACAATACTCCAAAGCAGTTTGGAGTCAAGGTTGATGACCTCTTTTTTGCCGGAATGATGATATTCAATTGCCTGGCCGTCTTTCTTCAAGAGTTCCATTTCGAAAACGACATTCATGATGTAGGATGGAATATCAACAGCCGTGAAGGTGACCTTCACTTTGTCCTCCTCGAATTTCTCAATGGAAAGAAATTCATTAAGAATCATGGTCAGGTTGTTTACCGCTCGCTTTATCCGGTTCGTATGGACCAATTTTTCCTTTTCGTAATTCTCTCCAGTATAATTCTCCAACAGAAAGGTAGACGATAGGATCGTGGTGAGCGGAGTTCGGAATTCATGAGAAGCCATGGTCACAAAGCGTGATTTCAGCTCGCCTAATTCTTTTTCCTTTTCCAGGGCTTTCCGAAGGCCATCCTCCATTCGTTTGCGCTCTGTTACGTTCCTTAATACACACAGTATTTCGTTGATTGCATTCTGCGTATCGGGTAGGGGCACCGCTATGACATTATAAATTCTGCCTTTGGTCTCTATTTCGAATGAAACACTTTCGCCATTAAACGCCCTTTTTAACTTCTTTAATGTCTCGTCTGCAAGGACTGCATCCTGATTCTCAACCGGCCGCAATCCCGTGAGACCCAAGGCAGGCAGGTCGATTTGATTGAGATCCTTCCCATCGATGAGGACATACTTCATCTCTTTATTGAGCACCCCGATTACACCATCGGGAAAATTATGTACCATGGTATCGTACATCCGCTGGATTTTCATCAGCTTTTCTTCGATTACCTTGCGCTTATTAATTTGCCACTGAAGATCGCGGTTGATGTTTTCAACCTTGGCCAAGGTCGTGCCTAATTCATGCGTTTGCTGCTTTACGCTCAGCTGAAGATGCTCGTTCATCTTCTGTATCCTTTCAACATAGTCAGGACTTATCTCATGTTCAATCGTTTTTCCGGTATCCACTCCAGTACTCAGGGTACAGTGTACCAGAAAGTTTTTAAAACCCACCTGATAGAGGACTATGAAAGTCCCGTCGTGACCCAAAATGGCGGACAACTCACCATACGTTGGACTACTGCTGTCATTTGCGATTCAACCGGAAAACCGGTCGCTACGACGAAGCACAGAAATTAATTCAGTTGAATGCGAATAAATTTCTCAACAAAGCAACAGTCATTGTAAAACTGACCAGTTTTAAGGTGACCGTCCTGGGTGAGGTTAAAAACCCTGGATATTTCTATGTGTACAACAATCAAGTAACGCTACTGGAGGCACTGGGGATGGCAGGTGACCTCACCTCCGTAGCAAGTCGCAAAAATGTGAAACTCATTCGTCAAGGACCTGCCAACTCAGAAGTTATCCTCATGGATCTGACGAATCCCAATCTTCTTAAATCCGAGTATTTCTACCTTATGCCAAGTGATGTGGTGTATGTGGCCGCTGAGGGCGCGCTCTAAAAAGACGAACCTGGAGGTCTTGAGTGTTGTTTTTTCAGGGTTGACAACGGCTGTCCTTATTTTCAGTTATGTCAATGCTCAGCCTAAAAAATAAAGTTAAATCACCATGGACGGAAAAATTGATATCAAGTCGCTATTTCTAAAGCTTGCCTCAAGATGGCGTTACTTCGTAATTACTCTGCTAATTGTTATGCCCCTGGCATGCGCTTATACCGAATTTGCTAACAAGGTCTACCAGGTTCAGGCTTCTATACTATTAAATGGACAGGTCAAAAATGGTATTAATTCTGAAAAGTTCTTGAAAGGAATGGAACTTATGAC